>NZ_JBLYPL010000028.1:0-61804 GCF_051851855.1 Rahnella sp. ATs2
CAGTAGAGGAACCGCCCTTCGGGGCGGTTTTTTTACACCTGCATTTTGGCAATGGGGAAACGCGCTATTTTTGCAAAGCAGTGATAAGGGTAGAATGCCGCCATGCTTTTCACCGAACGATAAAGAGTGACGGACCCGAATGAACGATAAAGTAAAACAAGACGACATTAACAAAGCACTTTGGGACGCCTGTGACACGTTCCGTGGCACCATCAGCGCGGATACCTACAAAGATTTCATCCTGACGATGCTGTTTCTGAAATACATCTCTGACGTCTGGCAGGATCATTACGACACTTACGCCAAAGAGCACGGTGATTCGCCGGAACTGATCGAAGCGCTGATGAAAAGTGAGCGTTTTGTCCTGCCGAAAGAGGCCAGTTATTACGCCATTTACGCCCGTCGTCACGAAGCCAAAAACGGCGAACGTATCGATCAGGCGCTGCACGCTATTGAAGAAGCCAACGGCACCAAACTTAAGGATGCTGGTAAAAGCGTGTTCCAGGATATTTCTTTCAACACCGATAAACTCGGTGAAGAAAAGCAGAAGAACGGCATTCTGCGCGAACTTATCGAGCATTTTGATAAACCGGAACTGAACCTCAAACCGAGCCGCGTCGGCACGCTGGATGTCATCGGTAACGCTTACGAATACCTGATCAAGAAATTTGCCGCCAGTGGCGGGCAGAAAGCCGGTGAGTTTTATACCCCGCCGGAAGTGTCGGATTTAATGTCGGAACTGCTGGATCCGCAACCGGGCGATACCATTTGCGATCCGGCCTGTGGTTCGGCGTCATTGCTGATCAAATGCGGTGCCCGTGTGCGCACGAATCACGGTTCAAAGCATTATGCTTTGTACGGTCAGGAAGCCATCGGCTCCACCTGGGCGCTGGCAAAAATGAACATGTTCCTGCACGGCGAAGACAACCACAAAATCGAGTGGGGCGATACCATCCGCAACCCGAAATTGCTGGATAAAAACGGCGACCTGATGCTGTTTGATATCGTTACCGCCAACCCGCCGTTCAGCCTGGATAAATGGGGCCATGCGGATGCGGAAACTGATAAATTCAACCGCTTCCACCGGGGTATTCCGCCAAAAACCAAAGGCGACTATGCGTTTATCTCGCATATGATCGAAACCCTGAAACCTGCCACCGGTCGTATGGGCGTAGTCGTGCCGCACGGCGTGCTGTTCCGTGGCTCCAGTGAAGGGAAAATTCGTCAGCAACTGATTGAAGAAAACCTGCTTGATGCGGTGATCGGCCTGCCGGAAAAACTGTTTTACGGCACCGGCATTCCGGCGGCGATCCTTCTCTTTAAGAAAGATAAAATCGACAACAATGTGCTGTTTATCGATGCCAGCCGGGAATATAAATCCGGTAAAAACCAGAACGAGCTCAGCCCGGAAAATATCGCCAAAATCATCGCGACTTATCGCGAAGGTGGCAGCGTAGATAAATACGCGTATATCGCCAGCCTGAAAGAAATTCAGGAAAACGACTACAACCTGAATATTCCGCGTTATGTCGATACCTTCGAGGAAGAAGAAGAGATTGATCTGGTGGCGGTGCGTGAGGAACGTCTGGCAATAACCGCTCAGCTAGATGCGCTGGAAGCGGAAATGGCGGGATATCTGAAGGAGCTGGGTTATGAGTAAGGTTCCGGCGGGTTGGGGTGTAAAGACACTTGGAATGATCTGTAACGGGAAATTGCAAACGGGTCCTTTTGGAAGTCAATTGTATTCGCATGAATATAGCGAAGTAGGGATTCCAGTATTAATGCCCAAGGATTTAATTAATTGCCGGGCTGATTTAGGTAGTGCTGCTAAAATTCCACCTGAAAGAGCAGTTGATCTTAAAAAACACACGCTTAAAAAAGGCGATCTACTTTTTAGTCGTCGAGGAGATGTTGCTAGATTTGCTTTGATTGAAGGCAATAGTATTGGCGCACTCTGTGGAACAGGATGTTTAAAAGCTTCCCCGACTGAAAATTATTCATCTGAGTTTTTGATGTACTGTCTACAATTAGATACTGTTAAAACATGGTTGGAACAAAATGCAGTCGGTCAGACAATGTTGAATATGAATACATCCATATTGTCTGAGCTTCCATTGTTTATAAGCGATAATAAGCGTGAACAGGAAAGAATCGCCCAAATCCTCTCAACCTGGGATAAAGCGATTGCGACCACCGAAAAACTGATCGGCAACAGCCAGCAGCAGAAAAAAGCGCTGATGCAGAGTTTGTTGACGGGGAAGAAGCGGCTGCCGGGGTTTGAGGGGGAGTGGGAACAAGTAAGGTTAGGAAATGTTTGTCAAATGAGTAGTGGTGGAACGCCAAAATCAACTGTTTCCGAATATTATGGCGGGGAGATTCCTTGGGTTTCAATTGCAGATATGACTAAACAAGGTATGTGGATCTCACGAACAGAAAGAAATCTCACTCAGGAAGGAATTGATAATAGTTCTGCTCGGGTATACCCAGTCAATACTATTTTGTATGCGATGTATGCTTCTATTGGTGAGTGCAGTATAGCAAAAGTAGCGGTTGCTTCTTCTCAGGCCATTCTGGGTATTCGACCAAATGAAAATGTATTTTATCTCTATATTTACTATTTCCTTTCCTCACTAAAGGAAGAGGTGAAATTACAGGGTCAGCAAGGAACTCAGGCGAATTTAAATGCAGGAATGGTTAAAGATTTTTCTCTAAAACTCCCCCCACTCCCGGAACAACAAAAAATCGCCGCCATCCTTACCGCTGCCGATAATGAGATCGACCTGCTGCAAAAGAAACTGGCCTTCCTGAAGCAGGAAAAGGCCGCGTTAATGCAGCAATTGCTGACCGGTAAGCGCCGGGTGAAGGTGGAGGCAGCCTGATGGATGAGAAAGTGGCAACGGCTCCGGCGGGAGAATTTGTTCTGTTTCAAAGCGCTGACGGGCGTGTGCGGCTGGAATGCCGATTTGAGTCGGACACGTTGTGGCTTTCTCAGGCTGCCATGTCCGCGCTTTATCAGATAACACCGCAGGCCATTACTCAGCATATAAAGGCCGTCTATGCAGAAGGTGAACTTGCTCAAAGTTCAACCTGTAAGGATTACTTACAAGTTCAAACTGAAGGTGCAAGGGAGATTAGCCGGCAAATACGGCACTATAATTTGTCGGTGATCCTCTCCGTCGGTTACCGCGTCCGGTCGTCCCGTGGCACGCAGTTCCGCCAGTGGGCAACGCAAACCTTGCAGGAATATGTGATTAAAGGGTTTGTGATGGACGACGTGCGGCTGAAAAATCCGCCGGTCGGGCAATCGGTGGTGCCGGATTATTTCGATGAGATGCTCGAGCGTATCCGCGATATTCGCGCCAGTGAACGTCGGGTGTATCTGCGCATTAAGGATATTTTTGCCATGGCGGCGGATTATCAGCCCTCGGACAAAGACACTGCCCGTTTCTTTCAGGCGATTCAGAATAAACTGCATTATGCCTGTACCGGCCTGACGGCGGCGGAAATTATTGCTCAGCGTGCGGACGCCAGCCAGCCGGATATGGGGCTGACCAGCTTTAAATATGACAACGTGGGTAAAACCGATATCACCATCGCCAAAAATTACCTGCGAGAAGATGAAATCGATCAGCTCAACCGCATTATTTCCATGTGGCTGGATTACGCCGAAGATCAAACCAAACGCCGTCAGCAAATATTCTTAAAAAGCTGGCAGGATAAGCTTGAGCAATTTCTCAATTTCAATGAACTGGATATTTTGCAGGGTGCAGGGAAAACCAGTAAAAAAGAAGCTGATGAAAAAGCCTGTCAGCAATATGAACAATTTGCCGAACAACGTCGCCGCCTGAAAGAGGCCGAAGGTGCCAAAAGTAATATCGAAGCACTTCGCGCCATTGCGCAGAAAAAGGACTAACTGATGTCGCAACCCGAAATGCATACCCCGCCGAAATACGAAGAAGAATACATCGCCAAATTACCCGCCCTGACGCTGATGGCGAATATGGGCTGGCGCTTTCTTTCGCCGCAACAGGCGCTGGATGCCCGTCACGGCAAACAGGATCAGGTGGTATTGCGTGAAGAGTTGCGCCGTGTGCTGCAAACCCGCCGTTTTCATTACGCGGGTAAAGCGCATCCGCTTTCTGAAAAATCTATCGAAAATATTATCAGTGAAGTCTGCAGTCCGGCGCTGAATGAAGGCCTGAGGCAGGCGAATCAGCGGATGTACAACCATTTGCTGTACGGTATCGCCGTCACTGAATTTGTGGATGGCCGTAAAACCAACCAGACGGTTTCACTGATTGACTGGAACAACATCGCCAGCAACAGTTTTCTGGTCACCGAAGAATTTCGTGTCACCCGCACGGGTGGCATTGGTTCTTCATATTATGACTGCCGTAAACCGGATATCGTCGGTTTTGTGAATGGCATTCCGATGGTAGTGATCGAGGCCAAGCGCCCTGTCAGTCAGGGCAAAAAAGGCCCGACCCTCGAAGAAGGTATTTCCCAAAACCTGCGTAATCAGATGCATGACGAAATTCCGCAGTTATTCGTCTACAGCCAGATTTTGCTTTCTGTTAACGGCAACGACGGGCGCTACGCCACCTGCGGGACTCCGCTTAAATTCTGGGGCGGCTGGCGGGAAGAAGATATTACCGACGCTGAAATGCTGGCGGTAAAAAACAAAAAGCTCAGTACGCAACAAATCGCCTCGCTGTTTAGCCACCGTAAACCGCAAGATATCGCCTGGTATCAGAACCTGATTGCCGGCGGTCAGCTGGCTGTCACCGGTCAGGATCAGATGCTCATCAGTCTGTTATTGCCGGCGCGTTTGCTGGACATGACCCGCCTGTATACGCTGTTCGATAATAAGATTGGCCGTGTGATTGCCCGTTATCAGCAGGTGTTTGGCATTAAGCGACTGACTGAGCGCATCAAACTCAAAAATGCGCAGGGGGGTCGTGAAGGCGGCGTGATATGGCATACCACAGGTTCCGGGAAATCGCTGACGATGGTGTTGTTCAGCAAAGCGTTACTGCTGGATGAATCGCTGAAAGCCTGCCGCTTCATCGTCGTGACTGACCGCGTGGATTTACAGACTCAGCTGAGTAACAGTTTTCTGTCGGGCGATCAGCTGCCCGGCAAGCACGATCATCAGAAAGCCATGGCGACCTCGGGCGCGCGTCTGGCGCAGCAAATCGGCAAAGGCAAAGAGCGAATTATCTTCTCGCTGATCCAGAAATTTACCTCCGCAACAGAATTGCCGGAGTGTTTTAACGACGACCCGAATATCGTCGTGCTGATCGACGAAGGCCACCGCAGTCAGGGCGGTGAAAATCATATCCGCATGAAACTGGCGTTGCCCAACGCGGCTTTTGTGGCTTTTACCGGTACGCCATTACTGAAAGATGATAAAACCACCAATAAGTTTGGCCCGATTGTTCACGCTTATACCATGCAACGTGCGGTGGAAGACAAAGCCGTTTCCCCATTGCTGTATGAAGAGCGAAAGCCTGAGCTGAACGTGAATGAGAAAGCCGTCGACAGCTGGTTTGAACGCATCACAGAAGGACTGAGTGACACGCAAAAAGCCGATTTAAAACGCAAATACTCCCGCAAAGGTGCAGTTCAAAGCTCTGATGATCGTATCCGGCTGATCGCTCTGGATGTCGCCAACCATTTCAGTAAACATATTACGGAGGGTCTGAAAGGCCAGCTGGCGTGCGACAGCAAACTCTCGGCGATCAAATATAAAAAGTACCTCGATGAGGCCGGATTGTTTGAATCTGCTGTGGTCATGAGTCCGCCAGATACCCGTGAGGGCAATACCAGCATCGACGAAGCCACTCTGCCGGAAGTCTCGAAGTGGTGGAAAGACAATGTCGGCAGTCAGGATGAGCAGAAATATACCCGCGATCTGATTAAACGTTTTGAGAAAGATGAGCAACTTAAGCTGCTGATCGTGATCGATAAATTACTCACCGGTTTTGATGAGCCGCAGAACGCCGTGTTGTATATCGATAAATCGCTGAAAGGCCATAACCTGATCCAGGCGATCGCCCGTGTAAACCGGCTGCATGACAAGAAAAAAGAAGGATTGCTGATCGACTACCGCGGTGTGCTGGCCGAACTGGATACGACCATCGCCAAATATCAGGATCTGGCCTCACGAACGCAGGGCGGTTATGACATCCATGATATCGACGGTTTGTATAATCAGATGAGCAGCGAATATAAACGCCTGCCTTTACTCTATAACACCCTGTGGGCGATATTTGACGGGGTGACGAATCAAAGTGACCCGGAACAATTACGTCAGGCGCTGGTGCCCAAAATGGAGCTTCGCCACGGCGAGTTTGTCGATATTCACCTGAAACGTCGTGAAGATTTTTACGAGGCTCTCAGTGCCTTTGCCAGTTGCCTGAAAGTGGCATTGCAGTCAGCGACCTTCTTTGAAGACAGCAGCTTTACCGATGCTGACCGCAAAAATTACAAAGATACGGTCAGGCAACTTTCGATTTTGCGTTTACAGATAAAAGCGGATGCCGGTGAAACGGTAGATTATGACGAATACGCTGACCAGGTGAAAAAGCTGCTGGATAAACACGTGGTGGGCGTGCAGATAAAAGAGCCTGATGCGGTGTATAGCGTGTCTAAAATGGGTCAGCAAAAGCCGAAAACACCGGATGCCTCCTGGTCGGAAGATAAAACGCGTAACGAAACCGATATCATCAAAACCCGTGTAACCAAAATGATTGAGCAGGATTTGCATGATGATCCCTACGCGCGGGAAGCCTTCTCTGCGTTGCTGATGAAAACCATCGAAGAAGCCGAAAAACAGTTCGATCATCCTTCCAAACAATACCTGCTGTACTCCGAATTTATGCAGGACGTTGAAAACCGTCGCCTGCAGGATATTCCTGATGCATTTGGCAGCAACAAGCATGCGCAGGCCTACTACGGCGTGTTTAAAAAAACCTTGCCGCAGGTGTTCGCAACGGCAGATAAGCAGGTCGAGAAGAACTGGACCGATCTGGCTTTTGTGGTTGATGCTGAGGTTGACTGTGCCGTTACCGAGAATTCCATTAATACGCAAAATATTGAAGCTGCCATTCGTACCCGTCTGTTGCCGATGTTATTTCAGCAGTGCAAAGACGTCGGGGCGGGTATCCATCAGGTGAATATGATTGTCGAAAGCGTGGTGCAAATCACCCGCGTTGGCTTATCGGGCATATAGGGGAAATATGAGCGTAAGAATTGCGGTTCCCCGGCCACGTAAATATTCGCCTGATCAGTGCTTTCACTATGGCGATGAGCGCATTTGCTTTGAAATCAGCACCCGGCGCAGTCAGAAAAGTAAGGTGTTGATCAAAGTGCATCCGGATTGCCGGGTGCAGGTGGCTGCGCCGGAAAACAGTTCCGATGAAGAAGTGCTCGGTGCGGTTAAAAAACGCGGACGCTGGATCTGGCAACAACTGCGGGATTTCCGCGCCCAGCAGGAGCATCTGACCGAACGGCAATATATCAGCGGTGAAAGCCATTATTATCTCGGCAAGCAATACATGCTGAAAATCCTGGTGGAACCGCAAGAGAAGCCACGGGTCAAAATGCTGCGCGGTAAGCTTGAAATTACGGTGCGGGAAAAGAATCCCGAGCGCATCCGCGTTTTGCTCAATGAATGGTACAAAGACCGCGCCAAAGAGGTGTTCGCCCGAAGGCTGGAGGAGATGCTCATTCAGGCGCTGTGGGTGAGTGAAAGACCGCCGCTGCGCGTGCAAACCATGCAAACTCAATGGGGCAGTTGTTCACCGCTGGGGCGTATAACCCTGAATCCCCATCTGGTCAAAGCGCCACGGGAAAGCATCGATTATGTGATTTTGCATGAATTGTGCCACCTGGCGGAGCATAACCATAGCGAGCAGTTTTATCGCCTGATGAAGCAGGTGATGCCGCACTGGGAGAAGGTGAAAACGCACCTTGATAGTATGGCGGCGGCGTTATTGAATGGCAGCCATCGGGCGTAACGCTGTCTGAAATATTTATTTCGAATGGATCACAATCATCCCCAACTTTTCCAGCAAATGGCTTTGCTGCCAGTCGTCGATTTTCACGCCATCGAGATCGACTTTACGGATGTTCAGTTCGCCCAGATCTGAATTCGTCAGGTCGCAATGGGTGATATTGACGTTATTCCAGTCGAACTCGGTGAATTCGCCGCCGGAAAGGTCGGAGCCGCTTAAGTTTGCGCCCTGCACGTTTGCTCCGGTCCAGCGGTTTTCCCATAACTCGCATTTCTCCAGAATGACTTTGCTGAAGTTGGCGTAGCTGAAGTTATTTTTGGTCATGAAGGCGCTGCAAAACCAGGTGCGCGAGGTGATCATATTCATAAAGCTGGCACCGCTGAAATCTGCGCCGGTGGCTTTGCATTCACGGATTTCACAGCCCAGCGCCTGAATGTTTTTGAAATCTGCCATCGTCAGATCACAGCGCTTAAAGCTGGCATCCTGCAATTTTGCATGCTGGAAAGAGCAGCCTTTTTGTTCTTCATCATCGTAAAAAAGACAATCGACAAATGCGGTTTCTGACAGATCGGTGCTGTCGAACCGGCAGCGGTAGAAGCGGCAGTTCTCCAGTGTCTCGCCGGTGAATTGCTTCACGCTAAAACGCTGGTCAGTGAATACTTGATTGGTGAACATCCTCAATCCTGTTAATTTTGTATTTCAGTTATAAATAGGTTATCAGAAGAACCAGGACACGTTAATGATTTTATATTATCAGTAGTTTGCTTTACTTTATAATATTTTCAATCTGATTAATTACTAAGTAAGTGGCTATGAAGATGTTTTATTTTAATCTCTTCATTATTTATTTTTGAATATGGAGCATTAATATATGCTTGCACCGGATAAAAAATTTCTCACCAAAAAGACAGCAGGCGAGAAGATCTTACACAATACCCGCAACAGATGGTCTTTACAAACCAGTGAGAGCATGATGCGTAATGGTATTCTGTGGCAGCCCGGCAAGAAAACGATAGATGATTATTCTGTGCATAACTATCACGCATTACGAATAGCACTGGGTAAATTGACGATTCAGGAGCAGAGTTTTTTTAATACCCTGTCTCAGGCACCTTTCTATGCTGTTCACTGTACAGATTCACTTGATGTGGTCAATGAGAACAACGATCTGATTTTATATTCGAGGAAGAAATTAATCAGTAAGGGGGTCCGGTTTAATGCAGGTAACACTCAGCCTATAGATATTTCGATGTTGGGAAATGACGGTTATGTATTTTTTTCTTTAGAAGTGGGTTCACCATTACTGAAATCCTCAAGTCGCTTTGGCAGTATATTTTATAAAATAGCCTATTCTCATCCTGTTTTTCGAAATTCATCGCTGGTGCTAACGGATCAGGTCGCTTTAGTGATGCCGAGATGTCATATTCCAGAACTGAGCCGGGAGGCGGTTAATATATTAGAAAAAAGGGCGTTTAATCGTCTGTCGATAATTTTTAACGGGAAGATGCTCTCCATTTTAGGACTGACGTATTCTATTATTTTAGATAGCCGGAGTTTACCGCCCGCAGATCAGACAATAATCCTGTCTGCCAGAAATAACGCACAACTGTCTAACGTAGTGAACAGTTTTTTCCGGCCGGAGATCCGTGTTCCGAAAATGGTTGGCATAAAATCTGATGAATATGCAATCCATATGGAGCATTACAAGCCACGGATGAGCAGTTCCAGTTCAAGTGACAGTGATGAAGACTCTTATGGTAGTGATTTCTTCGGCTCAGGTTCAGACAGCTCAGAGGCAGAAGACTGACAGCCTGCGGTGTGAAAAGTAGTCGACCTTGATTAAGAACGAATCGGTTTGTGGGCAAATTCTACCCTGTCAATTTTGCCCAATTCCCTGCCTGTTACTATGCTCAAAGACTTAAAGGAACTCAGGCAAAGGAAAATCCAAAAATGCGTCTCTCTCCTCTTTTTCTCTCTTTAACTCTGGCATGCAGCCAATATGCAGCCGCTGCACAATCCACATCTGCACCGGCACCAATGCAGGAGCACGTTATGAATCACGCCATCAAAGCAGATAACCCATTTCTGAAACCCAGCCCGCTGGAATATCAGGCGCCACAATTTAATCTCTATAAAGACAGCGATTACGAGCCGGCCATTCTGGAAGGCATTCGCCAGAAACTGGCTGAAGTCGATAAAATCGCTAACGATACAGCGCCGCCTACTTTTGAAAATACTTATGTGGCGCTGGAAAAATCCGGCGTCATGCTGCAGCGCGTACAAAATGTTTTTGGCGCGATGACCGGCGCAAATACCAACGACACGCTGCAAAAAATCGACGAAGACACGTCGCCTGAACTGGCAGCGATGGATGACAGTATCCATCTCAACAGCAAACTGTTTGCGCGGCTGAAAGCGGTGTATGACCAGCGTAGCAGCCTGAAAATTTCCCCCGAATCACAACGCCTGATCGACGTGACGTTTAAAGATTTCGAGCTGGCTGGTGCCAATCTTTCTGATGCGGATAAAGACAAACTCAAGGCGCTGAACCAGCAGGCCGCGACGCTCAGCACGCAGTTCACCAACAAATTGCTGGCCGCGACCAAAGCGGGCGGCCTGACGGTGAAAGATAAAGCGCAGCTTTCCGGGCTAAGTGATGCTGAGTTATCGGCAGCCGCGCAGGCCGCCAAAGACCGCAAGCTGGACAACGCCTGGCTGCTGGTGCTGCAAAACACCACTCAGCAGCCGTTATTACAGTCGCTGGATGACCGTGACACGCGCAAAGCGCTGTATGAAGCTTCCATCAATCGCGCTGAAAAAGGCGATGCCAACGACACCCGTACGCTGATTGCGAAGCTGGCAAAAGTCCGCGCGGAGCAGGCTCAGGTGCTGGGTTTCCCGAGCTATGCCGCGTGGAAGCTGGAAGATCAGATGGCGAAAACGCCGCAAGCCGCACTGGATTTCATGCACAAAATTGTGCCAGCCGCGACCGCCCGCGCGCAGCGTGAGGCGCAGGATATTCAGGCAGAAATCGATAAACAGAAGGGGGGCTTTAAAGTGGCTGCCTGGGACTGGCAGCACTATGCGCAGCAGGTGCGCAAAGAGAAATATGATCTGGACGACGCGCAGATCAAACCGTATTTCGAGCTGAATAACGTGCTGGAGAACGGTGTGTTTTATGCCGCTAATGTGCTGTACGGCATCACGTTTAAAGAGCGCAAAGACCTGCCGGTATATAACCCGGACGTGCGGGTTTTCGAGGTGTTCGATAAAGACGGCAAATCAATGGCATTGTTCTATGCCGATTATTATCAGCGTGATAATAAAGGCGGCGGCGCGTGGATGAGCAATTACGTCGATCAGTCGAAATTACTGGGTAATAAGCCGGTGATTTATAACGTGGCGAACTTCCAGAAACCGGCGGCAGGGCAACCGGCATTGCTGTCGTGGGACGATGTCATCACCCTGTTCCACGAGTTTGGTCATACGCTGCACGGTTTGTTTGCCGATCAGGAATACCCGAGCCTTTCCGGCACCGCGACACCGCGTGATTTTGTCGAGTTCCCGTCGCAGTTTAACGAGCACTGGGCGAGCGACCCGAAAGTGTTTACTCACTTCGCTAAACATTATCAGACCGGCGAAGTGATGCCGCAGGCCTTGCAGGACAAAATCGAGAAGGCCAGTAAGTTCAACAAAGGGTATGACATGACCGAGCTGCTGGCCGCGGCGCTGCTGGATATGCACTGGCACAGTCTGAGCGCAGACGCACCGCAGCAGGACGTTGATAAGTTCGAAGCGGAGTCACTGGCGAAAGATAAAGTGAATCTGGCGTACGTGCCGCCGCGTTACCGTTCCAGCTATTTCCAGCACATCTGGGGTAATGGCTATGCGGCCGGATATTACGCCTACCTGTGGACCGAAATGCTGGCCGACGATGCCTTTGCCGGTATCACTGAACAGGGCGGGCTGACGCGGGAGAATGGTCAGAAATTCCGCGACCAGATCCTCTCACGTGGTAACAGCGAAGACCTCGAAAAGCTTTACGAAACCTGGCGTGGCAAAGCGCCATCGATTGAGCCGATGCTGAAAAACCGCGGGCTGGAAGAGTAAAAGCAGCCGTGCCCGGTATCACGCCGGGCACGTATTATCTTGTCGTAAGTAGTGAACGGAAAAAGGTAAAATCAACGCCCGAAAAACGTCGCTACCCCTGCTCAAATTCCCCTATGCTTTTCCCCATGTCTCCGGTCTGCGAGTGAAATCATGTTGTTCGATTTGCCTGACGATGATGTTCTTTATGCTGCGCTGATTGCCCGTGATCCTGCTTACGATGGCTTTGCCTTTGTCGGCGTGAAAAGCACCGGTATTTTCTGCCGGCTGACCTGTCCCGCGCGTAAACCCAAACGTGAAAATTCCGTATTTTATCCATCGATGGTCAGCGCGATGGAAGCCGGATTCCGGCCGTGTAAACGCTGCCGGCCGCTCATGCAGGGCGGCGAAAAAGACCCGCTGGTGCTGAAATTACTGGCCGCGCTGGAAAATGAGCCGGACAGAAAATGGAGCGAGGGCGATGTGCAGGCGATGAATGTCGATCCTTCCACTGTCCGCCGCGCCTTTAAACGGCAGTTTGGCATCACCTTTCTGGAAATGGCGCGTTTGCGGCGGGTAGGTAAAGGTGTCGATGCGCTTACTCACGGTGAGGCCGTGATTGAGGCGCAACTGGACGCCAGCTTTGGATCCGGTAGCGGATTTCGTGCAGCGATCACCCGGCAAATCGGCAGTAACCCCAGTCAGGCGAGAAAGCATCAGTTTCTGAAAGCAGACTGGCTGGATACGCCCATCGGTTCAATGCTGGCAATTGCCAGTCGCGAGGCGCTGTATCTGCTGGAGTTTATTGACCGTCCGGCATTGCCGAATGAAATTGAGCGGCTGAAGCAGCTCACATCCTCTGAAATTATTTTTGGACGAACGCCACTGGTTGATCAGGTTGAACAGGAGCTGACGGCCTATTTCGCGGGTGAAACACACACATTCGCCACGCCGCTGGCAGAGTTCGGCTCGTTATTTACCCGTAAAGTCTGGGATGCGCTCAGAGACATTCCTGCAGGTGAGCTGCGCAGTTATTCCGCGCTGGCGGCAGATATCGGGCAGGCAACGGCGTCCCGCGCGGTAGCACGTGCCAACGGTGCTAACCAGATTTCAATTCTGATCCCTTGTCATCGCGTAATCGGTGCCGACGGTTCGCTGACCGGTTACGGCGGCGGATTATGGCGCAAGCGATGGCTGATTGAACACGAACGAAGAATGGCGCTAAGCCGCTAAACGAGGAGCAGGGTATGAGTCAGCAAAGTCAGGCAGTGGCATTTTCAGAGCTTCACCAGAAATATAATCCGGTCGTTTTATACAACATCTGGGATGCGGGCAGCGCGCTGGCCGTGGCGCAGGCGGGGGCAAAAGCCATCGCCACCGGAAGCTGGTCGTGTGCGGCGGCGCAGGGATATCAGGATGGCGAAGCCATGCCTTTTTCCAGCCTGTTACACACGGTGCAACGTATTGCCTCAGTTATTAGTTTGCCGCTGACGGTGGATTTCGAAACCGGTTATGGTGCAGCCCGCCGCGACAACCTGAGCGCGCTTTTGCAGGCCGGTGTGGTGGGGATTAATGTTGAGGATCAGCAACTGGGATTATCCGCGCTGAACGGAGTACGAGAACAATGCGAGATTTTAAACTCTCTTCGTCAGGAGGCGGAGTCTCAGGGAATTGCGCTATTTATCAATGCCCGAACCGATGTCTTTTTGCAGCAGCCTGACGCCACGCAACATCCGGCGCTGATGGCCGAAGTCAAAAAGCGGCTGACTGCTTATCAGAATGCGGGTGCCAGCGGGTTTTTTGTTCCAGGTCTGAGTGACGTTGGATTGATTGCCGAACTTTGCGATGTCTCAGCATTGCCGGTGAATATTATGGCCAGCAGCCTGACGCCGCCGCTGGCTGAACTCACTGCGGCGGGTATCAGTCGGTTGAGCTACGGCCCTTATCCTTATGTCGGACTGATGGAAACCCTTAAACAACAGGCGCGCGCGCTGTATTAGCCGCCAGCCGGTGTCCCATCCAGAAGAATACCAGGCCGCCCACCGAGGCGGCGATCAGCGCGATAAACATCACCGGCGGGGCGGCGTAACTGAGCAGAAAACCGCACATCACCGGGTTTATCGCGCCGCCGAGATTGCTCAGATTCTGCATCCCGTAATAACTACCTTTCATGTTTTCTGGCGCGATAAAGTCGATAAACATGTATTCCACCGGAATAACGATCAGTTCGCCGAAGCTGAAAATCGCCATGGCGATCACCCAGAACAGTACGGATTGTCCGGCAGTCATAAAGCCAATCAGGCCGATGATGAAGAAAATTGTGCCGAGCAGCAGCCATTTCAGCAGCGTATTTTGCTTCATCCGGCTGCTTAATACGTACTGGAAAGCGATAACAATCACGGCGTTGGTGATCATCACTGCGCCGATAATCTTGTAGGCAAAGGTCGCGTCCGACACCAGGATCAGATACTGCGACAGATAACCGGCGAACTGCCCGAACACTATCGACCCCAGCGTACTGCCCAGCGTGAAGTAAATCAGGCGGCGGTCGTGCGCGAGAATGCTCAATGTCTGGCGAAGGTTCGGTTTGGGCAGCGGTTTTTGTTCAGGCGTGGTCTGCGGCGGTTTATGCGGAATATTGCGCAATCCCCAGGTCAGGGAAGTCACGGTGCCCAGTGCCAGCACGCCGGAAATCACGAACGGCAGCATCGGGCTGAAACCCGCCAGCCAGACGCCCAGCGATGATCCCACCGCCCAGCCGACGTTCACCAGCGTATAGTTCATCGAAAAGGCTTTCACCCGTTTTTCCACCGGCAACCAGCTGGCGATACAGGCTTTAAGCGTGATGCTGAGCAGCGCATATGAAGCATTCAGCAGCGCCAGAACCAGCAGAACGCCGGTCACATTGGGCAGAAACGGCAGCAGTAAAAAGCTCAGACCAAACAGACTGACGGAAACGGTGATCAGCGTCCGGTGATTGAATTTATCCACCAGATAACCGCCGTACAGACTGCTGAGAATGCCGATCGCCAGGCTGGCTCCGAGAATAATCCCGACGCTTTTCGGCAACAGATGATAGTGCTCAGTCAGATAAATCGTGATAAACGGCAGTGTGACGCCTCGTCCGATAGTGAGTACTAACGAACTGGCTAACAGCGCGAGAATTAACGGCGGCATTCCCTTCATGTTAAACGGCATTCCCTGAGTAACGGCAACATTTTCGTTACATCATAAAGGAGTCTGCGCAGTATTTTTCATTACAAAAAAGAGGGATTTAAGAGAGTTGCGCGGCTATCCCCGCGCTTGCCGGAATTTCCCTTACGGCTTCTGCGGTGCCACGCCGTGGAACAGCAAAAGGGCGACATGTTTGCGCAGCATATCGGGGGAAATAGGCGACGCGCCTTCCTGACGCATTTTCATTGAGGCCATCGGGAACAGCGTCAGGCCGAACAGTGAAATAAACAGCAATGCCGGGTTCAGATCCGGGTTCAGTTTTCCTTCGGCCTGCCAGCGGGTGATGCATTCATGCACGATTTTGCGGTTCTTGTCGCCGTTGCGTTCTTCCATGCGTTTTTTCAGCATGCCGCTTTCGCTGATGACTTCGCGCACCCACAGCGGCGCCACCCACGGATATTTTTCTGCCGCATCAATCATGCACTGCGCCATGTGGGTGATCGCCATCAGCGGGTCGTCGGCGTGTGTTTCAAAAATGTCGGTAAATCCGGCACGCACCGGCTGAAAACGTTCGTCGATCATCACGTCCAGAAGCTGTTCGCGGGTCCTGAAATAGTAATGGAGCATGGCGGTAGTGACGCCCGCTTCTTTGGCGATCATGCTCAGCGGCGTTTCAGCGATGCCGTATTGGGCAAACAGTTTCAGAGCCGCGTCCAGCAGCAGTTCACGCTTATCTGCTCCGGATTTTGCACTGCGCGGACGGCCCGGACGACGCGCGGTTGTCGTCTCTGGCTTTTGATCCTTTTGTGCGGATCTCGCCGTTTCTGAGATTTTTCTGTCTGCCATAAGGGGGGTGATCCATTGACCAGATTAATTTGATGCTTCAATATTAATTATACAGTTAATTAATTACAAGTCAGGATGTCATTCATGACGACAATAAATTCGGCACAGAGCGAAGTCGCGAAGGAGAAGCCTTCAATAAAGCTGCTGTTCTCCGCGCTGATGCTGGTGATGCTACTGGCCGCACTCGACCAGACGATTGTGTCTACCGCGTTGCCGACTATCGTCAGCGAGCTCGGCGGGCTGGATCAGCTCTCGTGGGTGGTGACCTCTTATCTGCTGGCTTCCACGATTGTGGTGCCGCTATACGGTAAGTTTGGTGATCTGCTCGGACGCAAAATCGTGCTGCAAACGGCGATTATTGTGTTCCTGCTCGGTTCGGTATTGTGCGGGCTGGCGCAAAACATGACGCAGCTGATCCTGATGCGCGCCCTGCAAGGGCTGGGCGGTGGCGGGCTGATGGTGGTCAGTATGGCGGCGGTCGGTGATGTCATTCCGCCGTCAGAGCGCGGAAAATATCAGGGGCTGTTCGGCGGCGTATTTGGTCTGGCGACGGTGATCGGGCCGCTGATCGGTGGTTTTCTGGTGGAGCATATTTCGTGGCGCTGGATTTTCTACATCAACCTGCCGCTGGGGATTTTTGCCCTGCTGGTGATTGGCGTGGCGCTGAAATCGCAAAGCGCGCGCATCCGCCATGAAATCGATTTTCTCGGCGCGGGTTATCTCGCGGCGGCGCTGACCTGCATCATTTTGTTCACCAGCGAAGGCGGCACGGTGTATCAGTGGTCGGATCCGCAGCTGTGGTGCATTCTGGCGTTCGGTATCGTGACGCTTGGCGGCTTTATTTACGAAGAGACGCTGGCGGCAGAGCCAATCATTCCGCTGGGTCTGTTCCGCGACCGCACCTTCCTGCTGAGCTGCGCAATCAGCTTTATTATCGGCATGTCGCTGATGGGCTCAATGACTTTCCTGCCGCTGTATCTGCAGGTGGTGAAAGGGTCATCGCCGTCGGGAGCAGGGATGCAGTTGTTGCCGCTGATGGGCGCATTGCTGTTCAGTTCGATAGTCAGCGGGCGTCTGATCAGCCGTATTGGCCGTTATCGTATTTTCCCGATTATCGGTACGTTACTGAGTTTCGCCGGCATGGTGCTGCTGGGCTTTCTGAAAGTCAGTACGCCGGTACATATGCTGTATCTCTATATCGGCGTGCTCGGTTTCGGTCTGGGGATGGTGATGCAGGTGCTGGTGCTGGCGGTGCAGAACTCGGTTTCGATGAAACAAATGGGCGTGGCGACCTCCGGTGTGACGCTGTTCCGCTCGATTGGGGGTTCTATCGGCGTGGCGATGTTTGGCGCGATTTTCACCCACGTTCTGCGTGATCAACTGGTGGCGCTGATCCCCGAAGGTACGGTGCTTCCGCGCTCACTCAGCGCGCAGGCAGTACAAGAATTACCGACCGCCATACGCGATGATTATTTACAGGCGTTTGGCTCGGCGCTGCACTCGGTATATCTGATTGCGGCCTGCGTCATGGTGCTGGCGTTTGTCCTGTCACTGCTGCAAAAAGATGCGGTGCTGAAGAAATAACCGGCTGTAATCTCCGTGATTTGCACTAAGCTTTGCCCTTTACGGCGTTGAAATGGCATGGAAACCAGCAACGCCGACAGGGAAATCATAAAGGGGATCGCTATGCTGTTTCGCCGTTTCGAGCGAATGATCGACATCTTCCGTGAGGCACCGGCTGCTGAGCCGCCGGATCAGGTTCTGCCTTTCTATCTTTATTACCTGCGCCAGGTCTGGCCGAGTTTTGCGATTTTGCTGGTGGTGGGGCTGGTCTGTGCGCTGATTGAAGTCTCGCTGTTCAGCTATCTCAGTCAGATTATCGATCTGACCAAAGACACTCCGCCGGGCAGTTTTTTCACCGACCATATGGGCGAGCTGTTGTGGATGGCGGCGGTGGCGATGATCCTGCGGCCGGTATTTATCGGGCTGCATGATTTGCTGGTTCACCAGACTATCAGCCCCGGTATGACCAGCATGATCCGCTGGCAGAATCATAAGTATGTCCTCAAACAAAGCCTGAACTTTTTCCAGAGTGATTTCGCCGGACGCATTGCCCAGCGCATTATGCAGACCGGTAACTCGCTGCGCGATTCTGCGGTGCAGGCGGTGGATGCCATCTGGCACGTGGTGATTTACGCCGCCAGTGCGCTGTTCCTGTTTGCTGAAGCGGACTGGCGGCTGATGATCCCGCTGATTATCTGGATATTCGGTTACGGTGTTTGTCTGCGTTATTTCGTGCCGCGCGTGAAACAACGTTCAGTGCAGTCGTCGGAAGCGCGCTCGAAACTGATGGGCTGCATTGTTGACGGTTACACCAATATCACCACGCTGAAACTGTTCGCGCATACCGATCTGGAGCAGAAATACGCCCGCGAAGCGATTACCGAACAGACTGAGAAAACTCAGCTGGCGGGGCGTCTGGTCACCGGCATGGACGTGTCGATTACCACGCTGAATGGCTTGCTGATTGTCAGCACCACGGGTCTGGCGCTGTGGTTGTGGACGCAGTCGCTGATAAGCGTCGGAGCCATCGCGCTGGCGACCGGTCTGGTGATCCGTATCGTGAATATGTCCGGCTGGATCATGTGGGTGGTGAACGGTATTTTCGAAAATATCGGCATGGTTCAGGATGGCCTGCACACCATTGCAAAACCGCTGACCGTCACCGATCAACCGCAGGCGAAAGCGCTCAAAGTCGATCAGGGGGCGATCCACTTTGATCACATTCAATTTAATTATGGCAAAGAGAATTACGGCAAAGAGAATTCTGGCAAAGGCGGAAGGGTGATCCCCAATCTGGATCTGGCGATCCGCCCCGGCGAGAAGATCGGCCTGATCGGCCCTTCCGGCGCGGGGAAATCCACGCTGGTGAACCTGTTGCTGCGTTTGTATGACATCGACGGCGGGCGCATTGTGATTGACCAGCAGAATATCGCTGAGGTCACGCAGGAAAGCCTGCGCGCGCAAATCGGCATGATCACGCAGGACACCTCGCTGCTGCACCGTTCTATACGCGATAACCTGCTGTACGGCAGGCCGGGAGCGACGGAAGAAGAGTTGCAGCTGGCAATCCGTCAGGCGCGTGCCGATGAATTCATTCCGCAGCTTTATGATTCGCTGGGCAGAACCGGGCTGGATGCCCATGTCGGTGAGCGCGGCGTCAAACTCTCCGGCGGCCAGCGTCAGCGTATTGCGATTGCCCGCGTATTGCTGAAAAACGCGCCGATCCTGATCATGGACGAAGCCACGTCAGCGCTGGATTCCGAAGTGGAAGCGGCGATTCAGGAAAGTCTGGAGACGCTGATGGGCGGCAAAACGGTGATTGCCATTGCGCACCGTTTATCAACCATTGCCAAAATGGACCGGCTGGTGGTGCTGGAAAAAGGGCAGATTGTCGAGATGGGCAATCACGCCGAACTGCTGGCGCACGGCGGGCTTTATGCGCGCCTGTGGCAACATCAGACCGGTGGATTTGTCGGTATGGATTAAGGCCCGAACTTAACAGACGTCGTGCCGGTAGGGCAGCACTTCACGGGCTTCGTCGGCCCAGCGCTGCACGCCGGCACGTTCTTCCACTAAAAAATCTTCCACGGCATCGCGTAAACCCGGATGACGTAAATAGTGCCACGAGTCGGTGATCACCGGCTCAAAGCCGCGCAGCAGTTTGTGTTCGCCCTGTGCGCCCGCATCAAACCGTTTCAGGCCGCTGGCAATCGCGTATTCCATCCCCTGATAGAAACAGGTTTCAAAATGCAGCCGGTCGAATTCTGCCAGACAGCCCCAGTAACGCCCGTAGAAGGTATCGCCGCTGATTAAGCTGAACGCCATCGCTACGTCACGACCGTTTTGTTGCGCGAATACCACGCGGATCGCCTCAGGCATTCTTTCCGCCAGCAGGCTGAAAAATGCGCGGGTCAGATACGGCGACTGACCGCGAATGTGATAGGTATTGCTGTAGCAGGCGTAGACGAAATCCCATTGCGCTTCAGTGACCTGCGCGCCTCCCAGCCAGACAAAATCAATGCCCTGCGCCGCCACCTGTTCGCGCTCTTTGCGAAACTGTTTACGCTTGCGCGACGTGAGCGCGTCGAGGTAATCCTGAAAATCGCGATAATCACGGTTTTGCCAGTGATACTGCAACCCTTGCCGGTGCTGCCAGACGGGTTCTGCTCCGATCAGCCGGTTGGCGCGTTCATCGGTAAAATTGATGTGTGCGCCGGTCAGGCCGTTCTCTTCAAGATAATCTGGTATCGCCTGCAACAGACTGACTGCTGCCGGTTCATCGCCCAGCAATCGTGCGCCGGTCACCGGGCTGAACGGTACCGCGCCGAGCCATTTCGGGTAATAAGCAATCCCGGAACGCTGGCAGGCATCTGCCCAGCCCTGATCAAACACGTATTCGCCATAAGAATGACGTTTGCGGTAGCCGGGAATGGCGGCGAGGATGTTGCCGTTCTCCTGCCAGGCCAGATGCTGCGGACGCCAGCCTGAATTTGGGCCCAGGCTGCCGCTGTCTTCCAGCGCCGATAAAAATGCATAGCTGAGGAACGGCTGTTGCGCAGGCACCAGCGCATCCCACTGAGCAGCAGGACAATCGGCCAGACGGTCTAACGTGATAACAGGCATCAATTATTCTCGCTGTGGCGTAAAAGAGAAATCGGTTAACTGTCGTTCAGGCAGGGGGATATTACGGCAGAGGTTAAGATAACAATATAATAAGACTTAAGTCGCTGATTTATCATCCGGAACATTATTTAAAAATGTTCCGGATGTTTTATTTAACGGGCAATTAACTGGCGCGGACTTCCGGGTTATCTGAAAGCGAAATAAAGGATGCGCTTTTCGCATCAAAGGCTTCGATGCAACCCGATTCAATATCATACACCCAGCCGTGCAGGGTGATTTCCCCTTTCGCCAGCGCGACCGCGACACAAGGATGCGTGCGCAGGTTACTCAGCTGAGCCACGACGTTCTGATGCACCATACCGTTGACGCGTGCCTCAGGGTTTTCGTGTTCGACGGATTCATTGATGGCTTTCGCGGCATCAGAATAACGCAGCCAGTGCGCAACCGCAGGCATGTGATCGAGACAGGTGCAGTTAGCGATGGCGCTCATTGCGCCGCAGTTTGAGTGCCCGCAGATGACGATATCTTTCACGCCCAGCGCTTTAACCGCGTACTCAACCGTAGCGGAAACGCCGCCCGGTTCCGGACCGAATGGCGGCACAATATTACCGGCATTACGGATAACAAACAGTTCGCCCGGTTCACGCTGCGTGACTAATTCCGGCACTAACCGGCTGTCAGAACAGGAGATAAACAGGGTCTTAGGATTTTGGTTTAATGCGAGTTCTTTGAATAACTTAGAGCGTTGCGGAAACGCCTCTTTCTGGAATCTGAGGAAACCTTCAATTACGTCTTTCATAGGGGAATTCCATGTATTTCAATGCCAGTGAGTCTGCCACGAAAAAAAAGGCAGATCAATCAGACACAATATCAACACTATTTACAGGGAAATAAGCGGTAGCAAAATAATATAATTTTCCGGCGATAAGCATTTCACATTCTGTTTTTTTAATGCCATACCTTTATCTCAGCATTATCCGTCCCCATATTTCCTCTATACCCTGAGTGAAGGAGTCAGTATGACAATCGAATACGCTATTTTCGGTGGCGGCTGTTTCTGGTGTACAGAAGCGGTGTTTAAAGACGTCATCGGCGTGGAGTCGGTGGAAAGCGTTTATACCGGCGGGCGTCGTCCGAACCCGAATTACGAGCAGGTTTGCACCGGTACGACCGGCCATGCGGAAGCCATCCGTGTGGGGTTTGACCCCGAAAAACTGACCTACGGTGATTTGCTGGATATCCACTTTGTGACGCACGATCCAACCCAGCTTAACCGCCAGGGTAACGACGTCGGTACACAATACCGTTCGGCGATTTTTCCGGCGAATGAGCAGCAAAAAGCAGAGGCCGAAGCGGCAATTCTGCGCGCGCAGCACGACCACAGTGATCCGATTGTCACCAGCATCGAACCGCTCGGTGAAGTGTACGTAGCTGAAGGTTATCACCAGAATTACTGGGACGGCGCCGGACAGCAGAACCGCTATTGCATGGCGGTGATCCCGCCGAAATTACAAAAACTGCGTAAGAGTTTTGCGCAGCGGACGAAATCCCTGAACCCGTAATTGCCAACATTGGCAGCAAGTACCCAGTAAAAGACCATATTAAAAAACCAGAACCTCTGTTCTGGTTTTTTTGTTTCCGGGACTTCATCGGGATGACATCGCTATGTGTGGCTTTATTGAGTGCGGACAACTACCCGTTTAGGTGTGCGGTAACGCAGATAGAGGTTGTTGAGGATCAGGGCAAAACCGGTGATGCAGGCACCGGCAATTTCAGGTGTGCCAGGCTTGATGCCGGTCAGGGCTGAAATAGAGAAAGCGGTAATCGGGACAATATCCATAAATAATACCCCGTTAAGTGGTGTGAGGATTTTATTGCCAATATTCCAGCACAGGATGCCGATAAAACTGGCGACAAAAGCGGTGTAAAAGACATGTGGGATCACATACTCGAAGTCACTAACGGCGGGTACTGCCACGAGGCCAGTAATATACAGCAGCGCGTTTAATACCAGCACACTGGACATCCCGAGAACGCTCGTCAGGGCGGTGTATTTAAGCGGCGACCAGGTCGGGAAAAACGACGCGCCTACGGTGTAAAAAACCCAGCAAAGTGCGCCGAAAATAATCAGGGCGTTGGCTTTGTAGCTGGAAGGGGAATCAAACAGGCTGGCATAGTGCCCTTTGGTGATCACGGTCATGACCCCGAAGAAAGACATCATAATCAGACCGATAGAGACGGCGGGCGGGACGATTTTGCGTAATACGCCATTGACCAGAATACCCAGCATCGGCATGGTGGCCATCATAATTGACGTGGTTAGCGCGCCATTTTCCCCGGCCATTTGCTGGCCGAGAAAAACAAAAAAGCCAAAACCGACAAAGGCTGCTGAACCTAATAACCACGCCAGACCGGCGCGTTCACCTTTCAGATTCAGCCCCTCTTTTCCTTCACGTAATCTCAGTGCAGTCACTAACGCGATAGCGGCGAACCCATAACGCAACGTGGTAAAAGTATAAGGATCGAGGTGCCTCAGCGCACTGGTCATCATCGGGAAAGTCGCGCCCCATGAAAGGGTGGCGATCAGGCAGCAGAAAACGCCCGCAGAATAAGAATTTTTCATTTCTTTATGTTCCGGTTGAGTTACGTTCTGATTTTATTAAAGCGGGAGGCTGATACGAATTAAGGCGGAAATACGTCTGGCACAACACGATTATTTCGTCAGTCAGCACATCAAAAATAAACAACTGCCGACTGACGTTTCATACCGGGGAAATTAATCCCCCATCAGTTCTCCCCCTTTTGCCCAATGTGATTTAGGAATTTCAGTGATCACCACATCGACACTTTCAGGCTTACATTTAAGGGTTTCCACCGCGACGCGGGTCACTTCGCGGGCAAAGTCGCGTTTTTGTTCAGCGGTACGGCCTGGCAGCATTTCTAAACGGATCATCGGCATAGTAAATCCTTATTGATTAGGCCCCTCACGGCGGGGCAAAACCTATTCTACGTAAGGATTGAGAAGAATAAATATGTGTTAAGTTGAATGAATTGAAACCTGTGGGTTGTTAATCATGAGCAAATTGTCCGGGATGGAGATGTTTGTCAGAGTGGTGGAATGCGGCAGTTTCACGGCGGCGGCGATAGCCAGCGACGTCTCGCCCACGATGGTGGGTAAGCAAATCCGGGAGATTGAGCAGCGGCTGGGCGCACGTCTGTTGCATCGCACGACCCGGCGACAGCAACTAACGGAGGTCGGGCAACTCTATTTTGAACGCTGCCGCCGGGTATTATCGGAAGTCGCGCTCGCTGAGAATAGTGCGATGGAATTACAGTCCGCGCCTAAAGGACTGGTGCGTATGGTTGCCCCGGTGAGCTTCGGCGGCCAGCGTCTGGTGCCGGAACTGAGCCTTTATATGGCCCGCAATCCCGACGTAAACGTCATGCTGAATCTGGATAACCGGGTGCCCAATCTGACGGAGGGAAATTACGAGCTGGGTATTCAGATCGGCGAGGTATGCGAACCGGGTGTGGTCGCGCGTCCTTTACGTCCGTATCGCCGGATACTGGCCGCTTCGCCAGACTATATCCGACAGCACGGCATGCCGGAACATCCTGACCAGTTGGGCAATTACAGCTGTCTGGGGATGTCTTACTGGCTGCATCAGGACCGCTGGGACCTGACCGGGCCAGAGGGCGAGACGTTTAAGGCCTTTATCAACGGGCGCTTTATGTCTAATCAGGGCAACGCGCTCAGGATTGCGGCACTCAGCGGCTGCGGCATTGTTCTGCAACCTGATTACGTGTTGATGGACGACATTGCGCAAGGCCGTCTGGTGCCTGTACTGCCGCAGTGGTCGTATAAACCGACGCCGTTGTACCTGATTTATCATCAGGACAGTCGCCCCTCCGCCAAGCTACGCAGTGTGATTGATTTCCTTATTGCCCGGCTGGGTGCAAACAGTCAGGCGATTCTGGATAAACTGCCCGAGGTCTGACGCTGTTTAAGTAAAAGACGTTCTCAACAGACCTTCTTAAAAGAAAAAGGCATTCCTTTGCGGGGATGCCTTTTTCATTTCTGCGTGTCCGGTATCCAGGAAACATTGGCAAGTTGTGACCCTCATCACCCCGACTTTAATCATACAGACAGGTTTAGAAGTAATGAGTCCAGGGATCTAATGAATTTGCCGGTTCGGACTCTTAGGATAATGACACGCGAAAAGGTAAGAGAGTCTGGAAACGCTGATTTTCTAAGAAAATTCGACCGGAAGCATCAGAACATCTGAGCCGTAAATAAGGAGGGAAAAATATGGAGACTACTAAAAATTCGCTGGCCGGATTTATATCACCCGAATTGGTTTATTTAAATTGCAGTTATACCACTCAGGATGCGTTTTTTTCGGATTCATATCAGAAACTTTATAAACAAGGATTTGTTGAGGCGACCTATCATGAAAATATTCTTGTCAGGGAAGCGCATTATCCGACAGGATTAATAACATCCTGCCTGAATATTGCCATACCTCATACTGACCCGCTGTATATAAAAAAACCTTTCGTGGCGATTACCCAACTCGCAAAACCGCTGACATTTTTGCTTATGGGCAGTACGGATGAAAAAGTAGACGTAGACTGGATCTTCTCTCTTGGCGTGACCCGGGATGAAAATCAGATCGTCTTATTGCAGACATTAATGTCCGTATTTTCTGATGAAAACAAGATTAGCCAGTTAGTCGGGCTTGATTCCCGCGAAGGAATTTGTGAATTTTTCCATTCATTGTAAAAGGTGACGTTATGATTATCTATAATATTAATGAAGCTCCCTTTATTAAAGAAATGTGTGATATTACGCTCAAGCTGTGGGAAAAAGGCTGGGCTGAAAGAAATGGCGGTAATATCAGTTATCTCCTGAGGGAAGAGGAAGTGGCACCTTACCTTGATACACAAAAGGTGATTTCAGAAGTCGCACTGCCGATGCCTTTCCCTGAATTGAAAAATAAAATATTTATGGTTTCAGGTTCCGGGAAATACTTCCGCAATGTCATTAAGAATCCGGCCGATACGCTGATTATTTTAAAAATATCTGAAGACGGAAAACATTATCAGCAGCTCTGGGGGCTGGTAAACGGCGGTTGCCCGACCAGCGAACTGGCATCACATTTAAAATGCCATGCGACACGATTAAAACATGACCCTGAACATCGCGTTATTTTACACACCCATGCGAATGCCACGATTGCGATGACATTTGCCCACGATCTGGATGAAAAGAAATTTTCAAAAACGCTGTGGCAACAAATTACTGAATGCCTGGTGGTATTCCCGGAAGGCGTGGGGATTGTGCCGTGGATGGTGGCAGGCACCATTGATCTGGGTCTGGCTTCCGCTGCCAAAATGGAGTATTGCCGCATTGTGATCTGGGCGCATCACGGAATTATGGGAGCAGGTAGCAATTTTGATGACGCTTTCGGGTTGGTCGAAACGGTAGATAAAGCTGCCGATATTTATCTGCGTTCCGCTGCCGTCGGAATTAAACAGTCGATCACCAGCGCGGAACTGCGCGCCCTTGCTGATGCCTTTAATGTCACCCCACGGGATGGCATTTTATAATTTCTGCTGAATGACAAAAAAGAGTAACTATGAAAAATATTAATGTTATTTCCGTCTGCGGATCAGGAACCGTCACCAGTTCCATGGTGGCAGAAAAAGTAAAAGATATTCTTGAAGTCAACGGATATAAGGCAAAAACCGTTGAAGTCAGTCCCGGCGGAGTAGAAGGGCAATTAAGTTCAGGTAAGTGGGATATTATTGTTCATACCAGTCCGCTGAGGGATAAGTATGATATTCCGACCATCAATGCAGTCGGGTTGTTAATCGGTACCGATGAGGATGGATTTATAGAAGAATTACTGCATGAAGTTGAGAGCCTGAAAATATAGAGGGTCTGACTCCACAAACGTTGGTTTGTGGAGAACCTACTTATTGTTCTTAATATGATAATGAAACCTTATCTACAGAGTAAGGAGTCTTGAGCATGTTAGACATTCTTTCGAAAATTATGAATTCATTTGGTGCGGCGATTGTTGTGCCTTTTGTCATTTATATTATTGCTATCATCATGAAAGTAACCCCCAAAAAAGCTTTTAAAGCCGGGCTTAATGCCGGTATTGGTCTGACCGGATTTGGGATGCTCATTGGTGCCTACACGCCTGTCGTCACGCCGGTGATTAACCGTATGGTGGAGACGTCCGGTATTTCACTGCGTATCCTGGATACCGGCTGGCAGGCAACAAGCGTTGTTGCCTATTCAACCAATGTCGGGATGATTTTTTTAGGCCTCGGATTGCTGTTTCAGACAATTTTATTTGTCACACGTTTTACCAATATTTTTATGCCCTCAGATATG
Organism: Rahnella sp. ATs2; assembly: GCF_051851855.1. Classification (NCBI taxonomy): domain Bacteria; kingdom Pseudomonadati; phylum Pseudomonadota; class Gammaproteobacteria; order Enterobacterales; family Yersiniaceae; genus Rahnella; species Rahnella sp. ATs2. The sequence goes on from NZ_JBLYPL010000028.1 coordinate 27,217, forward strand.
TGGAATAACTTTTCCTTTATGTTGTGGGGGTCGATGCTCTATATCGCGACAGGGAATATCTACCTGGCAATTGGATTGATGCTATTATCCAATCTTTATTCTCTGGTTTGCTCAGAAATAGTGGCTAAACGATGGTCGGTTTATTACGGCTATCCCGGATGCACCATGACCGCTCCTCATCATGTGTGCTCTGTACCGCTGGCGATAGGGGTGGACTGGATATTAAATAAGCTGGGCGCGGACAAAATAAAATGGAATCCGCAGACCTTACAGGACAAATTAGGTTTCATGGGGGAGCCGATTACACTGGGCCTGGTACTCGGGTGTTTAATCGGCATTTCCGGAAATTATACCCGTCTGGGCAGCATTGAAGCCTGGGGAGAAATCTGTAAAGTCGGGATCGCCACATCAGCTGTCATGTGTATCTTCCCAAAAATCGCCGGAGTGTTTGCCTCTGCATTCACTACCATTACCGATGCATCACGTAAAACCGCAAAATCGAGTGGCAAAGACCGGGTCTGGTTCCTGGCCATTAATGATGCGGCAGGTTATGGCGAATCAGCAACACTGTTAACCGGAATGTTATTGATTCCGATTATATTTATTCTGGCGATTATATTACCGGGCAATGAAACGTTACCGATGGTAGACCTTATTGCTATTCCTTACATGATCGAACTGATTATTGCGATATCCGCCGGTAATATTTTTAAATCATTAATTTCAGGGACCATCTGGTGTGTGGGTGGTTTATATATGATCACCGCCGTGGCACCTGTATTTACTGATGTCGCTAAAGATGTCGGTGTGGTTCTGCCGGTGGGTGCCATGTTGATTTGTAGTTTTGCTGTAATGACCAATCATCTTATGGGTGGATTATTCCTGATTTTTCTCACCCAAAACCCTGTCTATATCGCTCTCAGCGTCGCGGTATATATCGTGTTCTACCTTTTTGTCCGCATTAAAAAAGAGTCGATACATGCTTATCTCGAAAGACAAGCTGGTACCGGCAGTGAGCCCAATCAACTGACTCAATAGAGGATGACAGAATATGAAACTCGTTATTATTGGTGATGCGCTGGTCAGTAGTGCGACATTAAGGGATGCCGCGAAAGATATTGATTTTCCGGGCAGAGATGAAAGCGAACTGGATGTCGTTTCTTACGAATGGTATTCCGATTTAGAAAAGGAAAAGTTTCAGGAAAAAATTCTGCTGATTGAAAAGAACGGCCCGGAGGCGGTGGAAATTCCCGCTGGCGTGACCGAAGCGCTGAAAGACGCGGATTACCTGCTGGTCCATATTGCCCCTGTGTCGAAAAGTATGCTGGAATCGGCGTCAAAACTTAAACTTATCGGAACATGCCGGGGCGGGCTGGAGCATATTGCATTAAACAGTGTTAAGGAAAAAAACATCACGCTTATCCATGTCATCCGTAATGCTGAACCGGTCGCCGATTTCACCTTAAGCCTGATGTACGCGGAGACCCGAAATATTGCCCGGGCGCATCATGAAATTAAAAATGGAAAATGGCGAAAAAGCTTTTCGAATGATGAACATAAGACGGTACTGGCCAATCATACCGTGGGACTGATTGGCCTGGGTTATATCGGCAAGCTGGTGGCGAAAAGGCTTAACGCATTGGGCGTCAGAGTGATTGCCCATGACCCCTTTATCGATAAGTCGCTCATCATAAAGGAAGGGCTGAGGGTTGAATTACTGGATATGGATTCTGTCATTTCGCAATCAGATATCCTTTCTTTGCATATGCGACTGACACCTGAAACGGAAAATATCATCAATAAAGACGTCTTCAATAAAATGAAGGCCGGAAGCTATATTATTAATACCGCAAGGGCCGGGGTGGTGCATAAAGCTGACCTTATTGATGCGTTAAAAAACAGGCGCATAGCCGGTGCTGCGCTGGATGTGAGCTGGGATGAGCCTATCAGTCCCGATGATCCTTTACTCCAGCTGGATAATGTTACCCTGACCCCACATATTGCAGGTGACACGATAGATGCCATTCCTAAAGCGCCTTATCTGCTCAAAACAGTTCTGAATGATTATTTTAAAACGGGTCACAGCGATATGTTGATCATTCAGTAAACGTACAGGGAATTTATCGGAATTTTCATTATTCATCCGGGGAACCGTTATGATCAAAGAAACGTTGACGCTCAATAATAAAACTGGTCTCCATGCGCGCCCGGCCAGTGCGATTGCTAAAATAGTGGGGAAGTGTCAGTCGAAAGTGGAATTTATCTCCCGTGATAAAGTGATTAAGGGGAAAAGCGTCATAGGTTTAATGACTGCCGGAATTACAGGCGGTGCAAAGGTTGAGGTAATTTGTGAAGGAACCGATGAAGAAGCGGTATTTCTCGAGATAAAGGCGTTATTCAACGCCGGCTTCGGGGAGGAATAGCACGGTCTGTGCCTCTTTACATCAGTAAAGGCCTGAATGAGCATTGCCGGCCTTTACTGATTTTTTCCCGATTGAGAAGTGCCCGGTTATCGTAATATATAGATTTTATGACTTCCGTCCGTTAATCTAAAAAAACACTTATCAAGACGTCTTGACTATGAACAAACCTATCTTTCAGGATTATTTTGTTTCTGATCAGCAAAATGTGATTATTACTTCACGTCTGCCACAAGATTATTCACCCAAAACTCAGTTTAATTACAGTAAAATAACATTGATTACCGGGGGAATTGGTCTGCATATTATTAATGGTAAACCCTATTCAATTTATCCACGGATGTTATTTTTTACTCAGGCCACTGATTTACACATTTATGAACATGCGCAAGACCTGAGCTTAATTAATATTTATTATCAACCTTCGGAGCATTTCTTTCTGATAAAAGGCTTTGAATCCCTTATTCCTAAGCAATTTGCCTCCTTCCACATCCACCGTTTCTTAGATAAAAACAGCGCTTTGCTGATACGGGGCTCCCTGGATAAACTCATTGCCAGCCAGCATAAAGGCAGTATTGAACAGGAAAGCCTGTTCCTGCGGCTGCTGGTCGATTTGCGCTACTGTAGTTACTTCTATGATGAGAATAACACCAATGAAAGAAGGAACTTACGGCTAATCCGCTGGCTGCACGCGAACTTTCACGAGAAAATTGACTGGAACCAACTGGCCGATCAGTTTTCCATCAACGTCAGAACGATGCACCGTTACCTGGATAAGGATATCGGCTTGTCACCCCAGCGTTATCTCACCAAATTACGCTTGTTTCATTCCCTCTACCCGCTGCTGTATTCGAATAAACCCATTACCTCGATTGCGCAGGACATCGGCTTTGATGACCACTCCTATTTTGCTACCTGCTTCCGGCGCGAATTTGGCCTCCCTCCCAGAGAGTTTAAATCCACCGCTGCGGGGCAGTCTCTGCTGTCCAGATAGATGCCATAACATACAGCTGGTTTTTGACCCTGAAAACCACAGATCCGATACTCAGTCTGTTCCCTCTGCACGTGATATAATGATGTGTACTAATCATCCTAATCGCGATTGAGGGGCATTCCGCTTTATCCGAAAATGCGAATCAGTATTTACCTATTCCCTGAGTTTTCTGAAAATGAATGATGATATATGTCAGTTTTTGCCTCCTTTTTCATGGTCTGAGGCATCGTTAAATCGACAATTTCTTCTTTTCTTTAGCATAAAAAAGAAGTCTGATTTGCCTTTTATTATTGCAATATACTGATTGTAATGGTTTTTTGTGTAGTAGTGGTTTTGCTAAATAATCATTTCAGTGAAAGTGGGTGTTCCACAGGGTCTTTTGCTGGGAAAATAATTTGTTCTAGCAGTAAAACCCTACAGGATAATCTACATGAATAAGCCTTGCTCAATGTCTTTGACTCTCATTGCGTTAATCGCGTTGAGTGCATGTAGCACAAAAAATAATGTGGCTACAATAAAAGAGACGTCAGTTAATAAAGGTACGAATAATACCTGTGTTAACGAATTCAAAGCATTACAGCGTCTTTCTCCTCATGATTTTGATATTTATCAGCAACAATTTAATCAGCTGACAAAATCTTATGATGTTTACAAAACGAATAAGGGTCTGATAAACAGAGATGCTCAGGAAATTCTGAACATCGAACTGGACTCAAAATTGAAACTTATCTGCGCAAGAGTTAAAGGTGCGACCTTTAAGAGCATGGACGAGCGCTCTCAGGAAGTGAATAAAATATGATGGCGCGAGTGAAGTCTTTCTTCCTGATTCTGTTACTGATCAACATACAGGGGGCACATGCTGAAGATTCCGTTGATGCTAATCTGAGCCTTTTAGATCAGTTGCAGAGTGAAAATTTAATTTCTGCTCCGGAATCGTCTGTTTTTGCGGAAAAAAATAAGACTTCCACTCCGCTGATTCAGCCTCCAAAAGATATCGTCGTCCCAAAAACACCTGTTGAAAAAGCCGTCGCGCCGCCGTCGCCGTCGCGGCCTAAACCTTCTCCGGCTCCGGTAAAAAAGGCTCCTAAAACACCTCAGCCTGTGCGTGTTCCCTCTGCCACAGCAGATGTCAGCGAGATGAAGAGCAAGGTCGATACCAAGGCTAACGAGCAGCTAAAAAAATCCCTCGAGACGGCAAAATCCACAGCAGAAAAATCCCGTGATCAATATGCTGCCTTGCAGAAATCCTTCGCGGATACGCAAAAAGAAAACCAAAAACTGCAAGTTCAGATCGAGGCATTAAAAGCCAAACCTGCCGTTGTCTCGCCATCTGCAGACCAAAAGCTTGCGCAGAAGAAAGCGCAGGATGAACTGAAACAACTGCAAAATTTGCTGAAAAACACACAACAAGAAAACCAGCAGATGGCATCTAAGCTGCAGAAGCTTCAGGGTAGCCAGAAACAAGCCGAAAGCCTGAGCGAAAAATTATCCGTTGCACAGACGGTGACAAAAAAATCACAAGACGAAATGGCTGATATTCAGCAGTCTTTGAAAAAGACAATGAGTGAAAATGCCGCATTGAAAGCCCAGCTAACGGCGTTTAAAACCAGTCAGGACGGCTCAGCGAAAAAAGCCTCCGAGCAAGTGGCCACCTCTCAGCTGGCGACCAAAAAAGCCCAGAAGGAAATTGCTACCCTCGAGGCGAGTTTTAAGAAATTAAGCACTGAGAATGCGCAGATCAAAACGCAACTTGATACCGTGAAAAAGCAATCCTCAGCGCGCATCGAACAACTGGTCTCCTCTGGACACGCCAACGGTAAATCACTGGCGGAATTCGCGGTGCTGAATGCGACATTACAGCAGGCGACAGAAGAAAATCATAAGCTCAAAACGCAGTTCGAGACGCTGCAAAAGCAATCCAAGGCAGAAGCCGAAAAATTGCACGCTTTAGAGAGTACAGGCAACAAATCGCAAGCCAATGTGGTTGAACTGCAAATGACCGCAAAACAAGCTGCCGCTGAAAATGCGCAACTGAAAACTCAACTGTCCACCCTGGAGAAACAGGGGGCCAGCCAGAACGAAAAAATTGCGTTTGCCGTGGCTGCAAATAGCAAATCACTGAATGAAAATCAGACTCTGCAAACAAACCTTAAAAAGGCTGCAGACGAGAATGCGCAGTTGAAATCGCAGCTTGCAGACTTGCAAAAACAGGGCGCTGCGCGGAATGACAAATTGTCAGCGTCAGACGCGGTTAATAAGAAATCTCAGGCTGACTCTATGGCTTTGCAGAAAACCCTCAAACAGGCTGTTGAAGAAAATGCTCAGCTGAAAAACCAGCTGGCAGCAGTGCAAAAACAAGCCGCTGCGCAGAATGACAAACTGTCTGTGTCAGATACTGCTACTAAAAAATCTCAGGCTGACTATGCGGCTTTACAGCAAACCCTTAAAAAGGCCGCTGATGAGAATGTTCAGCTGAAAAACCAACTGGCGGACAGGCAAAAACAGGGCGCTGCGCAGAATGACAAACTGTCTGTGTCAGATGCTGCTGCTAAAAAATCTCAGGCTGACTATGCGGCTTTACAGCAAACCCTTAAAAAGGCCGCTGATGAGAATGTTCAGCTGAAAAACCAGCTGGCGGACAGGCAAAAACAGGACGCTTCGCAGAATGACAAACTGTCTGTGTCTGAAGCGGTCATCAAAAAATCACAGGCTGATTATCTGGCCTTGCAGAAAAGCGTCAATCAAACTGCTGATGAGAATGCCCAGCTTAAAACCCAGCTGACTGACCTGAAAAAACAAAGCGCTGAGCAGAATGACAAATTGTCAGCGTCAGAAGCTGCCAATAAAAAGTCACAGGCTGACTACCTGGCCTTGCAGAAAACCCTCAAACAAGCCGCGGATGACGCAGCGCAGTTGAAAACTCAGTTGGCCGACTTGCAGAAACAAAGTGCTGACCAGAGTGAAAAACTGGCGGCTTCTGAGGTCACGAACAAAAAATCGCAGAGCGATTATCAGATATCTCAGGCGGCACTCTCAAAATCTTCTGAGGAAGTTAAACGCCTGACCAGCCAGCTCACTGAAAGTCAGCAGGCTGCGAATAACGCCGCCGAAGAAAAAAGTAAGCTGACAGCTGAACTGGAAAAAACCAAAAAAGATCTCGCCTCACACAGCATCGCGGCCGTTACACAATCTGGCGGAGAACTGCTCAGTGACGCAGAACTAAAAACACTGCAGGCGAAAGAAAGTAAGAAAACCGGACGCTCTTATTCTGTCGGGTATTTGCTGGGGCAAGCCGCGAATTCAAAAATCGAACAGGTGGTTTCTGCCGGTGAGAAAATTGATCGCAATGTGATTATCAAAGGCTTTGTTGACCGGATGAATGAGCTGTCCAGCATGTCAACAAACGACATGAGAGAGTCGCTGAACAGTCTGGATACTGATATTCGCTCACGTCAGGAAAAGCAAAAATCCTCGAATGAAGAGAATAACCAAAAAATCCTGAATAAAGCGGGCAAAGTCAAAGGTGCAGTTAAAGCAAAATCAGGCTTCATTTACCTCATCAGCAAGCCGGGCTCACAGCCAAAAGTCACGATGGATAAGAGTATTCGTCTGCAGATTGTTGAGACGTTGGGTGACGGTAAAGTCATTGCCAGTGAAAAAGACAACAATGTGATCAGCGCCGCTGTGACGGAAATTCCGGCAGTTCTTCAGGAAGTTGTGCTTAAGCTTGGCTTGCAAGGTGAAGCCACAATCTACATTCCGCCTGAACTGGCGTATGGCAAAGAAGGCATTCCGGGAAAAATTCCGCCGAATTCGCTTTCCATCATGAAGATCAAAATATTAGGCGTTAAAGACAACTAAAAGTGGTCGGATAAAAAAAGGCAGGTGATTATCAAATCACCTGCCTTTTTTGTTTCTTCAGCGTTGATTTTGCTGATTTCAAAAAAGGTGTTGTTGTTCCTGTCAGACTGAAAAAAAAGCTGTATTGACGACTGTTGATATAGGCTGACACCTGTCAAAAAAATCTGAACAAGTTGCCAAATTCTTTCCGCTATCCGCTTTTGAAGTCCTGTCCTATTGTTAATTCCAGCAGCACAACAACACAACGTTAAATAAAAGAACACAACCCAACAATGCACTCTGAGAGGAAATGAAAATGTCTAAATTCGATCTGCTGGACCCACAGAATTCCACCCTGATTTTCATCGACCATCAGCCACAAATGTCATTCGGCGTCGCCAATATCGATCGCCAGCAGCTTAAAAATAATACGGTCGCTCTGGCTAAAGCGGGCAAAGTTTTTAACGTGCCGGTGATTTACACCTCAGTCGAAACGGAAAGTTTCAGCGGCTACATCTGGCCGGAACTGCTGGCGGTTCACCCTGATGTGAAGCCGATTGAGCGTACCTCGATGAATTCCTGGGAAGACGCAGCGTTCGTGAAAGCAGTGGAAGCCACGGGGCGTAAAAAACTGATTATCTCTGCATTGTGGACGGAAGTGTGTCTGACGTTCCCGGCGCTGATGGCGCTGAAAGAAGGCTATGAAGTGTATGTGGTGACCGACACCTCCGGCGGCACCAGCGTGGATGCTCACGAACGTTCCATCGACCGTATGGTTCAGGCCGGTGCGGTGCCGGTCACCTGGCAGCAGGTTCTGCTCGAATACCAGCGCGACTGGTCACGCAAAGAGACTTACGACGCAGTCATGGATCTGGTGCGTGAACACAGCGGTGCGTACGGCATGGGCGTCGATTATGCCTACACCATGGTGCACAAAGCGCCACAGCGTCAGGGTTAATGCCTGAATGCATAGCCCGGTTATTCCGGGCTATAAACGGTGCTGAGTCCGTCGAAATCCTGCAAATTCTCCCGCCACCACATGGCAGCGTTACCGGTGGCATTTTCGTTCCAGGCCATAAAGGCCTGATCGCGGCGGGTTTCTGAATCGAGGCGACGTTCAACCAGCGCGCCGCTTTCCAGATGGGGCGCGGCCAGATAACGTGGCAGATAGCCGCAACCCAGCCCGGCGATTTGTGCATGAACTTTGGCATTAAAGTCATGAACGCTCAGCATTTTCTGCTCGTCCAGCACACGCAAATCAGCGCCGGTGCTGTGGCGGGACGTATCGTGAACGACCACGGCGCGATACTGGCGGATTTGCTCGCGCACCAGCGGTTCCGGCATCGAGGCCAGCGGGTGATGCGGCGCAACGGCAAACACATATTCCAGCCAGCCGATCGGGCGATATTCAATGCCGCTGCGTGTGAGAGGTTCCTGCACGGCACCAAATACGATGTCAGCTTCGCCATAACTCAGCGCTTCCCAGCAACCGCCGAGCACGTCGTGGCGGAATAATAACTGGGTATGCTGATGCTCTGCGCAAAAACGGTCGATCAGCGGTGTCAGTAGTGCAAAGGGCACGGAGGCATCAAGGCTGATGGTCAGTTTGCTTTCCCAGCCGCTTTCAACGTACTGCGCCTGTTGCTCCAGTTCGCTGACAGCGCGCAGCAGCACGCGGCCTTTGTCCAGCATCAGACGACCTGTAGGGGTAAAAGTGGCGCGATGGCCGGACCGATCCAGCAGTTTAATGTTCAGATCACTTTCCATTTTCTGCACGGTATAACTCAGTGCCGATGCGGTTTTAAACAGTCGGGCACCCGCCGCGGCAAACGTACCGTGACGGTCTAACGCGTCGAGGATCAGCAGGGCTTCAAGGCTTAATCGCATTCTTTTTCCCACTAAAAAGAGTTGAATACCGGAAAACATTTCCGGTAGTTATGGCTTCCCCATTTCGTATTGTTTAGAGGGATAACGCAACAAATAGTTAACCAGAGGTTGATGACTGTATGCATTGCCAGTATTATCCGTTTGTTTTCTATACAACGTTTATCCGGTCAAAGCAGGTCAGCTATTTTGTGGAATCCCGAAAAAGAGCTTTTTACTGAGCTCTATCAGTACCCTGAACATCTTCGCCATACCTTAGAAAATTTACCCGGCAGCAGCGGCGTCTATATTTTTTACGGTGACGATAAGGCTTTTCCGCTGTATATCGGCAAAAGCGTGAATATCCGCAGCCGCGTGATGTCGCACTTTCGCAATCCTGCCGAAGCCAAACTTCTGCATATGACCCGGGATATTGAACACATTGAAACGATCGGTGAAGTCGGCGCGTTATTGCTGGAGTCTGACCTGATTAAAACCCGTCGTCCGCTGTTTAATAAGCGTCTGCGCACCGCCCGCAAGCTGTGTTCCATCCGGCTTCAGGGGCTGACGGCCAGCATTGTGTTCAGCGATGACGTGGATTTTTCTCACAGCGAAGATTTATTTGGCCTGTTTAAAACTAAAATGTCGGCAGTCGAAAAAATCCGGGATATCGCCGATCAGGAAAAGTTGTGTTATGGCGCGCTGGGGCTGGAAAAACTGTCAAAAAATCGCGCCTGTTTCCGCTTTTCATTGGGCAAATGTGCCGGAGTCTGTTGCGGAAAAGAAACGCCGGAAGCCCATCAGACGCGTCTCAGAAGCGCGCTAAGCACCCTGAAAATCCGCAGCTGGCCGTATCCGGGACGGATCGCTATCGTCGAAGAAGCCAATGGTCAGACGGATTATCACGTCATCAATCACTGGTTCTATCTGGGCACAGTAAAAACGCTGGCGGCCGCGAAAGCCTTTGATATCGCCGTGCCGCACTTTGACCGCGACAGTTATAAAATCCTCTGCAGGCCGCTATTCGAAACCGACAGTTCGAAAGTGATTTTGCTGGACTGACGGCAATAAAAAAGGCTGCCAATCGGCAGCCATTCTGTTCATTGCAATACAGCGCAATGCCCGCGAATTAACGCATGGTAACAAACTCTTCCGCACCGGTCGGGTGGATAGCGACGGTGTTGTCGAAGTCTTTCTTGGTGGCGCCCATTTTCAGTGCGACCGCGAAGCCCTGCAACATTTCGTCCATGCCGTAGCCGATACCGTGGATGCCGACGATTTTTTCTTCAGCACCGACGCACACCAGCTTCATGCGGCACGGCTGACGGTGTTGTGTGACGGCGGTGTACATCGCGGTGAAGGCGGATTTGTACACTTTCACGTTGTCTTCGCCGAACTGCTCTTTCGCCTGTGGTTCAGTCAGGCCGACTGTACCGATTGGCGGGTGACTGAACACGACGGTCGCGATGTTGCTGTAATCCAGATGTTCGTCAGGTTTGTTGTTAAACAGACGCTCAGACAAACGACGACCCGCAGCAACGGCAACCGGAGTCAGTTCTACCGCACCGGTATTATCGCCAACGGCGTAAATGCCTTTAACGCTGGTATTCTGGAACTTATCGACGACGATGTAACCTTTATCGTTGGTTTTCACGCCAGTCGCTTTCAGGTTGAAGTTGTCAGTTTCAGGTTCGCGGCCAATCGCCCAGACCAGGCTGTCGACTTCAAATTCTTGTCCGTTTTCCAGTTTCAGCGTCAGGCTGCCGTCTGCATTTTTTACCACTTCTTTCGGAATGGACTCTTTATGCAGCGCAGGGCCTTCGGTTTCCATTACTTCAACCAGCGTTTCAACGATCAGCGGATCGAAAGTACGCAGCGGGGCGTGTTTACGCACGAACAGATGGGTTTCGGCACCCAGCGCGTTCATTACACCGGCGATTTCTACCGCGATGTAACCTGCGCCGACAACCGCAACGCGTTTAGGCATTTCGGTCAGATCGAAGAAACCATCTGAATCGATACCGTATTCTGCACCCGGAATATTTGGATGACTCGGACGGCCACCGGTGGCGATCAGGATGTGATCCGCGGTGATCTTCTCGCCGTTGACTTCAACGGTGTGATCGTCGACAAAGCGCGCGAAGCCTTTGATCACGTCCACTTTATTTTTGCCCAGCACGTTGTCGTACGAGGTGTGGATACGGTCGATGTAAGCGGTACGGTTGGCGACCAGCGTTTTCCAGTTGAAGCTGTTCACGGTGGTATCAAAGCCGTAATCCGGGCCGTAGTTGCGGATCGCTTCAGCGATTTGCGCGGCGTGCCACATCACTTTTTTCGGGACACAACCCACGTTGACGCATGTGCCGCCCAGCTCTTTAGCTTCGATCAGCGCGCATTTTTTCCCATACATGGCTGCACGGTTGATTGATGCGATACCGCCGCTGCCGCCGCCAATTGCCAGATAGTCATAATGTTTGGTCATCGTTTTATCCGTAAGTTGTGAAAATGGAGACACTGATTCAGCGTCATTAATCTCAAAATTTGCCTAAGAGTTTAACGTGTTGTGGGAAAGATTGGATCAATGATTGTAATAGGTTTGATAGCTGAGACCTTAGAAAAAGGCCTCAGCGAGGGGAAAAGCTTTACTTACTCAGGCACAACCCAGTTAACCGTAGTATGACCGGTACCGGAAGGCACCAGCACTTTGAGCAGCCACGGCAGAACGTTGTTCATCTGCTGCTCGAGTTTCCACGGCGGGTTAATCACGATCATGCCGGAAGCGGTCATACCGCGCTGATCGCTGTCCGGGCGCACGCCCAGCTCGATTTGCAGAATACGGCGGATGCCTGTCGCTTCGAGATCACGCAGCATTTTCTTGATTTGCTGACGCATTACCACCGGATACCACAGCGCGTAAGTGCCGGTGGCAAAACGCTTGTAGCCTTCCTGAATGCCTTTTACCACGTCCTGATAATCGGTTTTCATTTCGTACGGCGGATCCATCAGGATCAGGCCACGGCGTGAAGGTGGTGGCAACTGAGCTTTCAGCTGCTGATAACCGTCGGCACGCGCAACGCGGGTACGGTCATCTTTCTGGAATTCACTGCGCAGCAGCGGGAAATCGCTCGGGTGAAGTTCGGTCAGATGCAGTTTGTCGTCTTCGCGCAACAGCTGACGGGCAATCAGCGGCGAACCCGGGTAATAACGCAGATTTTCATTGCGGTTGAAGTGATTGACGACAGACATGTACGCCGCCAGTTCTTCAGGAATATCGTCCCGCTGCCAGATGCGCGCGATGCCTTCCAGATATTCGCCGGTGCGTTCGGCGTGTTCGCCGCTCAGCTGATAGCGCCCGGCACCCGCGTGGGTGTCGAGATAAAGGAAGGGTTTTTCTTTTTCCTTCAGAGATTCAATGATCAGGCTCTGAACGGTGTGTTTCAGTACGTCGGCATGGTTGCCTGCGTGAAAACTGTGGCGGTAACTCAACATAACTTTATTGTTCCGGAGTGGCGTATTGCCGACAGTATAAACTGTTTACACCCTTCATACTTCACGTTGCAGGGGCGATCTTACTTCCCAACCCAGCTGTTCTTGATTTTGAATTTGTCCGCACGGTTATAACTGATTGAGTAGTTGAAGGTTTTTCCGTCTTCCAGTTTGGTGATGCCAGAGACTTTCAGCATCGGCAGACCGGTTTCGCTTTCCAGCAGCGCAGAAAGGGTGTCGTCGAACAGCGAAGCTTCGATCACTGAGTTATAGAATTTAATTTTCCGGCCGGTTTTATTCTCGATATATTCATATAAAGACCCGTTCTGTAAAACCGACTCAGGAATAATGTCGATCACCGCACAGGGAATATAGGAGTCTTCGATCAGGACCGGAATATTGTCCACCAGCCGGACGCGGCGGATATAATGCACGTCGTCTTTTTCATCAATATCCAGCTGACTGGCGATATATTCACCGGCTTTACGCGTTTTCAGGCTGATTAAGCGGCTGGAGACTTTAACGTTATCTTTAAATTCGCGCGAAAAACCGAGAATAGAATCGCTGGTGCCGTTATTGAGCAGATAAACATTGTCTTCAATAACCTTGGTAACGAACATCCCTTTGCCATGAATGCGTTCGATAAAGCCTTCCTGCTCCAGCATATGCATGGCTTTTTGCAGCGTCACGCGCGTCACTTCAAAGCGAGCCGCCAGTTCCCGCTCGGAAGGAATTTTGTCACCGACACGATATTCTTTATTCAGGATGGCCTGTTTCAGGCTGTTTTTGATATCAATATAACGGGCGGCCATTAGCGTAACTTCTTCATGTCAGAGTTATTTTTGAGCAGTATAGACACATGCCTCGCGGACCGGAAGCGTTCGCCCCGGTCCGGGATGTTTCAGCAGAGCCTGATTAATACAGGCGCAGGTTGTTCAAAGGCACGGTGCAGAATTTCCATGGTGGTCATCACATCAGCGGCTGGCACATACGGCGCATGTCCCTGACATATCGTGGCATATACAGCATCATAAACGCGGCCATAATCGCCGTTGCCCGCATCGACATGTTCGGTAATGGTTTGGCCGCTGTCATCAATGTATTTCAGCACGCCGTATTCTGTTTCCTGACCAAAATCCGGAGTGCCCGGTAAATTCCCGGCTTTCAGCCAGGTTTCCTGCTGATCGATATTCAGTTTAATAAAGGAGCCTTTTTCCCCGTGAAGAATAAATTTCGGGTAAGGCTGCATCACCAGATGGCTGCATTTCACCATGGCTTTGGTTTCGCCGTAATAAAGTTGCAGTTCAAAAGTATCGTCAGGATTGTTTTTATTTCTCACCGAACGGATATCGTAATGCACTAAATCTGGTCGTCCGAACAGGCTGACCACCTGATCGACAAGATGCACGCCCAGGCCGTAAAAAGCGCCGTGAGTATAATCTGCCGGAGCATCGGGGGCGTCAGGACGGAAGTAATCGAAATGACTTTCGAACTCGACGATTTTACCGAGCACGCCGCTGTCGATGACTTTTTTAACGGCTAAAAAACAGCTGTCGAAGCGCCGGTTTTGATATGGCGTCACGGTCAGCCCCTTTTCGGCGGCGAGCGCAAACAGCGACTGCGCTTCTGCCAGCGTCCGGGTAAACGGTTTTTCGACGATGACATTTTTCCCGTGCTCAAGGCACCGTTTTGCCAGGTCATAATGGGTTTGCGGCGGCGTACACAGCGTCACCAGCGTAATACTTTCGTCGTGCAGAATATCGTTCAGATCAGAGGTGAAACGGATGCCCTGATACGCCTCCTCTTTTTCAATGTCCGGGCGACGGGTGATATCGAAAATGGTTTTAACCTGAAACGTGTCGCGTCGCTGTAAAACGTAAGGCAAGTGGTAACGTGTCGCGCTTTTCCCAAATCCTGCAAATGCGCAGTTTATCTTCATGACGTTTCCTTCCGTTGTAATTGGCGTTTATGCACTGACCTGCGCTGCATTAACTGGAATATCCGCTTCTTCCAGTGCCAGCTGTTTCTTTTCCATCAGCCGGAAGAAGGGATAATAAATGATTGTCGAAATAATAATCATGACGCCTGACCACAAAGCCGCCGGAATATTGCCGCCGGTGGCGAAATATCCATTCAGCAAAGGCGGCATCGTCCAGGGAATTTGTAATACCGGGCGGCCAATAATGTTAAACGTCATCAGAAAATACGACAGGGTGCATAACAGCATCGGCGTGATAATTAACGGCAGCATCATCAGCGGATTAAACACCATCGGCACGCCGAAAATGACCGGCTCATTAATACAAAACAGCGAGGGTGCAAAAGACATGCGACCCAGCGATTTATAATAACGACTTTTCGACATCATCATCGCCAGAACCAGCCCCATCGTCGCGCCTGAACCGCCGGTGCAAATAAAGAAGTTATAAAATCCTTCAGCGAAGATATGTGGTATCGGCTGGTGGCTGAGATAAGCCTGAGTATTTTCGACAATAAACTTAAGAAATATCGGCGCGGTAATGCCGGAGAGCACGTTGGTGCCGTGGATCCCGCAACACCACAGCAGCGAGATAAGAAACACCAAAATTAACATGCCCGGCAGTGTGCCAAGTCCGATGACCAGCGGGCTGAGGATCAGCGTGAAGAATGCGTTGATATCAAAATGCAGGATCACCCGCACAAACCACACCAGCGCCAGACAGACAATCGCCGGGATCACGCTGACAAAAGATTGCAGCACGGCCGGCGGCACATTATCCGGCAGCCGGATGTAGATTTTATGTTCGATGAAAAAGCGAATGATATAGACGGTGAGGATCGAAAGAATAATGGCGGAGAATAACCCCGCGGCGCCGAGATTATCGACGTTAAGTGTGTAATCATCATTTAACTGCGCCATCAGGAATACGGCGACAGTAATGGCGCAGCAGGTCAGTCCGTCAAGCTTATAATGTTTCGCAAGGTTATAACTGATGCCCATCGCCGAAATTAAACCGATGATCCCGAACGTGACCAGAACCGGTGCATTCAGCGCGGTGCCAAACTGACCTAAATATTCTGTCCATCCGGGGATCGGCAGATTGGCAATAATCAAAAAGATACTGCCGGAAATAATAAACGGCAGCGTCAGCGTAATGCCGTTGCGCACCGCGACCAGAATAACGTTATCACCGACTTTCACCAGACACGGCACCAGTCGTGATTCTATGAATTTCATCATGATGTGATATGCCCGTGATTATTGTGGATATTGCGGCAGGAAAGGCCGGTTTACGACGAGGTATTCGTCGAGAATTTTTTCGGCAATATCCACTGACGGCATTAGCGGATGCACCGAAAGCGCCATTAATGCGGTGGAATAATAGCCAGTGACGGCGGCTTCGATGGTGAGTTCCTCAAAGGCTTTGACGCTCTGGATCAGGCCACGGATTTTCACCGGCAAACGCCCGTAAGCCAGAGGATGCGCACCCTGACGATCTATCATTGCGTTCGTTTCTACCACACTGTTTTCGTCGAGATCGGGCGTTGCTCCGCGATTGAGCGTATTGACGACGTGGATCTCCTGCCGGTTGTTATAAATCGCGCTGATAATCGAACAGGCAGTATCCGAGTAATACGCACCGCCCCGGCTTTCCAGTTCTTTCGGTTTGCTCTCAAGCTGCTGATTTTTATAGAGTTCAAAAAGCTGGCGTTCTATTTCCCGCGTTTGTTCTCCGCGTGTGCCGTGCGTCTGGCTGTCTTTTACGCTGTGCGCCACCATTTCACGGTGCAGATAGAAATACTTCAGGTAGGAAAGGGGATAAAGTCCGAGCGCGCGGATAAAGGCCGGTGGCAATCCGGTATCGGGAATGTTTTGCAGCTGATTCTGGCCATTGCCCTGCGCCAGTTTCTCAATAAATTCTGCGGTGACGTCGTGGCCTTTGACGGCGATCTGATCGGCAAATATCAGGTGATTCAGCCCCATCACGCGGGCATATACGTCTTCACGACGGACGTCATACACCTTCGCGATATCCATCATCATGCTGTTCGCACCGCTGCAAATGCCCAGCGTTTTGATGCTCGAATATTTTTCAATGGCCTCAGTAACAATCCCTGCCGGATTAGTGAAATTGATCAGCCACGCATCCGGGCACAACCTTTCCATATCGCGGCACAAATCTAACAGCACGGGGATGGTGCGCTGCGCCTTCATAAAACCGCCAGCACCGGTGGTTTCCTGACCGAGAACGCCGTATTTCAGCGGGATCGCCTCATCGTGAATACGGGCTTCCTGCTGGCCGACACGCAGCTGAGTCGTAACGAAGTCCGCGTTACGCAACGCGGCTTCGCGGTCGGTGGTCAGATGCACGGTCATCGGGAGCCCGGCTTTTTTGACCATCCGTTGTGCCAGCGCACCGACGATTTTCAGCTTTTCCTCACCGGCTGCGATATCCACCAGCCAGAACTGCGAAACCGGCAATTCGTCGTAGCGCCGGATAAATCCGTCGATCAGTTCCGGTGTGTAACCTGAGCCGCCGCCCAGTGTGACAATTTTGAGTGTTTTCATTCCCTGCTGACTCCCTGTGTTGTGGAAAAACTGTACTGGCATACGCCAGATAACGGGAAGCTAACAGGAATAACCTCGTTGTAAATAGGGTTTAGCGGCAGGAGACAGACAAAGATGAAAATTGCGAGGCAGGTCTTGCTGCAACCTGATAAGCCGAACGGGAGTGATTGATAACATGAATATCTATGGCCGCCGGGCGAAATCGCCGCCCCCCATTGATTTCCCCATAACTTGACCGCATGTTAGAAGTTACGTCATCTTTAAGACGACCCGAATTCACGGCGTGGTGCGCCACAGACGCATCAGCCCCAAACGCTATTACGAAGGACTGGCCCTATGACTGAACAGCAAAACGCGTCGAATCCGCTCTTAAAACCGTTCGCCTTACCACCTTTCTCTGCGATCAAGCCTGAACATATTGTCCCTGCGATGAAATCCGCTATCGAAGAAAGCCGCCAGACGATTGAACGCGTCGTCGCGCAGGGTGCGCCTTATACGTGGGAAAATCTGTGTCAGCCGCTGGCCGAAAGTGACGATCGCCTGAGCCGTATCTGGTCGCCGATCGGGCATCTTAATGCAGTGAAAAACAGCCCGGAACTGCGAGAAGCTTACGAGCAATGCCTGCCCATTCTGTCTGAATTCAGCACCTGGACCGGGCAGCATGCCGGTTTGTATCAGGCATACCGCGATTTAAAAGACAGCGAACATTTCAGCACGCTTTCTCTGGCGCAGAAAAAAGCCATTGATAACGCGCTGCGCGATTTCGAGTTATCCGGCATTGGTTTGCCGATGGAAAAACAAAAACGCTATGGCGAAATTTCCGCGCGTCTGTCTGAGCTGGGTTCGACCTACAGCAACAACGTGCTCGATGCCACTATGGGCTGGAGCAAACTCATCACGGATGAGAATGACCTGAAAGGCCTGCCGGAAAGCGCACTGGCCGCGGCGAAGGCGCTGGCGGAATCGAAAGAGCAGGAAGGCTGGTTGTTAACGCTGGATATTCCAAGCTATCTGCCGGTGATCACGTACTGCGAAAACCGTGAACTGCGCGAAGAAATGTACCGTGCGTTCGCGACCCGGGCTTCCGATCAGGGCCCGAATGCCGGTAAGTGGGACAACAGCGAAGTGATGGCTGAAGAACTGGCGCTGCGTCACGAACTGGCTCAGCTGTTAGGTTTTGATTCCTTCGCGGATATGTCGCTCGCCACCAAAATGGCCGAAAGCCCGAAACAGGTGATCGACTTCCTGAGCGGTCTGGCAACACGTGCGCGTCCGCAGGGCGAGCAGGAACTGGCGCAGCTGCGAGCTTTCGCCAAAGAACATTTCGGCGTGGATGAAATGGAAGCCTGGGATTTGCCGTTCTACGGTGAAAAACAGAAACAGCATCTGTTCTCTATCAACGACGAGCAGTTACGCCCGTACTTCCCTGAACAGCGTGCGCTGGAAGGGCTGTTCGAAGTGGTGAAACGCATTTACGGCATCACCGCCAAAGAACGTAAAGACGTAGAAACCTGGCACAAAGACGTGCGTTTCTTCGATCTGTTCGATGAAACCGGCGACTTGCGCGGCAGTTTCTATCTCGACCTGTATGCCCGCGAGCACAAACGCGGTGGCGCATGGATGAATGACTGCGTCGGCAGCATGCGTAAAGCGGACGGCGAACTGCAAAAACCGGTCGCGTATCTGACCTGTAACTTTAACGGTCCGGTGGGCAACAAACCGGCGCTGTTCACGCACAATGAAGTCACCACGCTGTTCCATGAGTTCGGTCACGGCCTGCATCATATGCTGACCCGCATCGACACCCCGGGAGTGGCCGGTATTTCCGGTGTGCCGTGGGATGCTGTCGAGCTGCCAAGTCAGTTTATGGAAAACTGGTGCTGGGAGCCGGACGCACTGGCGTTTATCTCTGGTCATTTCGAAACCGGCGAACCGTTGCCGAAAGAGATGCTGGATAAAATGCTGGCGGCGAAGAACTATCAGGCGGCGCTGTTTATCCTGCGTCAGCTGGAGTTCGGTCTGTTTGATTTCCGTATGCATGCGGAATATGACCCGGCCAAAGGCGCGCAAATCCTGCAAACGCTGGCAGAAATCAAGAAACAGGTTGCCGTGGTGCCGTCACCGTCATGGGGACGCTTCCCGCACGCCTTCAGCCACATCTTTGCAGGCGGTTATGCGGCGGGTTATTACAGCTATCTGTGGGCGGAAGTGCTGTCGGCCGATGCCTATTCCCGCTTTGAAGAAGAAGGAATTTTCAACCGCGAAACCGGTCAGTCGTTCCTGGATAATATTCTGTCGCGCGGCGGTTCCGAAGAGCCAATGGAGCTGTTCAAACGCTTCCGCGGGCGTGAGCCGCAGCTGGATGCTATGCTGCGCCACTACGGAATCAAAGGATAACCTCTGCCTGTGAGTGTGTGTTTACTGTGTGAAGAAGGCGCCGATGAAGGCGCCTTATCTGTTCTGGCGCAGCGCTGGAATCTGACGTCTGACCCGGATGCCGTGATGGCGCTGGTGCTGACGCCTGAGCGTCTGGAATTACGCAAACGCGACGAGCCCAAACTCGGCGCGATTTTTGTCGATTTCGTCGGCGGCACGATGGCGCATCGTCGCAAATTCGGTGGCGGACGTGGCGAAGCGGTAGCGAAAGCCGTCGGTATCAAAGGCAGTTATCTGCCGGATGTGGTCGATGCGACCGCAGGACTGGGCCGCGATGCGTTTGTGCTGGCCTCTCTGGGCTGCAAAGTACGGATGCTGGAGCGCAATCCGGTCGTCGCGGCATTACTCGATGACGGGCTGGCGCGTGGCTATCGTGATGCAGAAATCGGCCCGTGGTTGCGTGAGCGCATGACGCTGCTGCATGCTTCAAGTCTGACGGCGCTTTCTGAGCTTTCACCAAAGCCGGAAGTGGTGTATCTCGACCCGATGTATCCGCACAAACAGAAAAGTGCGCTGGTGAAGAAAGAGATGCGGGTGTTTCAGGGTTTAGTCGGCCCGGATGAAGATGCCGACGGCCTGCTGGAACCGGCGCGCCGCTTAGCGACTAAACGTATCGTGGTAAAACGCCCGGACTATGCCCCGCCAATGGCTGATATCGCAGCACAGGCTGCAGTTGTGACCAAGAGTCACCGGTTTGATATTTATACGCCGTTATAGAAAGCCGTTGTTGTCACGCTTCCCTAAAATCTCATAAAAAAATGCCCGCCGGTTTTCACCTGCGGGCATTTTTATGTCAGCGTTAACGCAATAATACGTCTTACGCTTCTTCTTCCTCATCGCGCAAAGGCACGATCAGCATGTCGATGTGAACGGTGTTGATCAGCTGACGCGCGGACGACATCAGTTTGCTCCAGAAATCCTGGTGATGGCCGCACAGCACTAAATCCACGCCATATTTATTGATGGCATCCACCAGCACCTGCGCTAAATCACCGCTGCCGCTCAGGGTTTCTGAAATCGGGTAACCGGCGTTTTGCGACAGTTCGTTCAGCGCGTGGTGCGTCTCTTCGGAAATGCGTTTCTGCATGTCGCCCAGATTGACGTCGATAAGACCGGTGTACAGGTCTGAATAGTTCACATCAACGTGGATCAGGGACACCTTGGCGTTATACGGACGCGCCATGGAAACCGCTTTCTCAACTAAAACTTTGCTCTCAGGTGAGAGGTCAACAGCAATCAATATGTGTTTGTAAGCCATAAGAAAACTCCTTCCATAAGTCGGTTAATAGCAATATCAGCATCATGCGAATGTCATGACTTCAGTATAGCGCCAAAATGGTCAGAGAAATCAAGCATACAGATCCCATTTCCAAATCCGGGCATCTATAGATAGAAATAATATGAACAGTTCGGGATTCGTTTCCTACACTCAATAATGCAGGCTTCTCCTGCTTTGGCAATCTTCTGTGGTACGAAAAGAGGGCGGGCGCAGTTTGCCCGGGGGTGTGAAATTGCGGAAAGGCAGGGCGAAACGTCGGGTATGCGCCGCTATTTTACCGGTGCATTGCGCGGTGTCAGTTCGCCTTGAGGGGGAATCATGATCAGTCCCGTTGCGCTGTTTTGGGCTTTATGTTTTGTGTGTGTCGTGAATATGCTGCGCTATTATTCTTCTTTGCGCGCATTGCTGGTGGTACTGCGGGGGTGCGATCCGCTGCTGTATCAATACGTTGATGGCGGGGGATTCTTCACGTCGCACGGCCAGCCGAGCAAACAAATAAGACTGGTGCGTTACATTTATGCTCAGCGCTATGTTGAACATCACGATCCTGAGTTTATCCGCCGTTGTGAACGGGTCCGCGGTCAGTTTATGCTGACAACTGCACTGGTCGGATTAATTTTAATCAGTATGTTAGCGATGCTGATCTGGTACTAGCATACCCTTCGTACTTGAAGCTGCAGCGGCGTTAGCGGCTCTCGTTCACCCGAATCACTGACCTGTGTCAGCTCATCGGGATTCTCTCGCTTGCTGCCTTGCTGCAACTCCAATTACTTTGGTTATGAATTAGGGAGGATGTGTGAAAAAGGAAAAAAAAAGGCGACCGCTGCTGAGCAGGGTCGCCTTTTTAATGCCGTTCAGAAAGCTATCAGATCAGCTTCAGCGCAAGCCAGTACAGCACGCCGGAAAGGACAATCGACACTGGCAGGGTTAAGATCCACGCCATTGCAATGTTCTTCACGGTCTTCGACTGCACACCGCCGCCATCCACAATCATGGTCCCTGCAACCGCAGAAGACAGCACGTGTGTGGTGGAAACCGGCATACCCGTATAGCTGGCAACGCCGATAGAAACGGCCGCGGTCAGCTGTGCAGACAAGCCTTGTGCGTACGTCATGCCTTTCTTACCAATCTTCTCACCGATGGTGGTCGCCACGCGTTTCCAGCCAATCATGGTACCCAGTGCCAGCGCCAGAGCGACAGCAATGATGATCCAGATTGGTGCGTATTCAACGGTTTGCAGAATGTCTGTTTTCAGCTCGCCGAGGAAGCGTTTATCCGCAGGAGAGGTTTCCGGCAGCTTGGCCACTTTATCCGCAGTATCAGAAACACACATCAGCAGACGGCGCATATGGCTGCGTTCTTCCGGTGCCAGGTCGCTGTAAGACTGAAGATTGGTCAGCAGTGTTTGCGCGCGGCCGATAGCGTCAAGTGCGTGGCTGCTGTCGCAGTGGAACACTTTAGGCTCATCAGTCGGTGCGATATTGACGTCCGGTGCAGGCACCATTGGCGTCTGTGCAACCACGTGCGGCACGGCATCAACATGTTGCTGATAATACTGGCCGAGGTGAGTCACGGCGTCGCGGGTACGGGTAATGTCGTAACCGGTCGCGTTCATATTCACCACAAAACCCGCTGGCGCCACGCCAATCAGCACCAGCATGATCAGACCGATACCCTTCTGACCATCGTTAGCGCCGTGAGAGAAACTCACGCCGATAGCCGACAGAATCAGACCGGTACGCGTCCAGAATGGCGGCTTTTTCTTGCCGTCTTTCTTCTCACGTTCCGCCGGTGTCAGGTGGATACGGGCATGTTTCTTATTGCCACTCCAGTAACGGCGCAGCAGGAAAATCATGGTACCCGCGATAATCATCCCGACCAGCGGAGAGATAATCAGCGAAGCAAAAATACCAATCATTTTAGGGATGTTTAACGCATCGACCACGGAAGTGTGAGTCATTAATGCATTGGTCAGCCCTACGCCAATGATGGCGCCGATAAGGGTATGGGAACTGGACGCCGGCAAACCAAAATACCAGGTGCCGAGATTCCAGATGATCGCCGCCAGTAACATAGAGAACACCATGGCAAGGCCATGTGCGGAACCTACATTGAGCAGCAGATCGGTTGGGAGTAAATGGACGATGGCATAGGCCACGCTCAAACCACCGAGCAGGACGCCAAAGAAGTTAAATACCCCTGCCATCACGACCGCTAATTGCGAACGCATTGCCCGGGTATAGATGACGGTTGCTACTGCGTTGGCCGTATCATGGAAGCCGTTAATCGCTTCGTAGAACAGAACAAACAGTAACGCGAGAATCAATAACGAACCGGTATGAATATCCAACCCGGCAAATAGATGCAGCATAATTGTTACGCCAGTTAGTGGTCATGAACGCCGCGCATTATCTGCGAGAACAGGGTGAGGGGAAAAGGAAAATATGACATTTTTTTGACTAAAAACAGTTCAAAAATCACGTTTGTTTCAATTAAATTTTTATTTATCAAAATCTTATTCCTCCTTTGCCAGCTGAAACATTTCCTTACGACGTTCAGAAAGCAAGCTGTCTGACTGGTTTAAGACGCGTCTGTCCCTTACAATTCGCGCCACTCAGGGGGCAGCACGCCCGCTCAGAAGGGGAAACCCTATCTAAAACGTAGTCGAATATTCATAAAGAGAGGCCGAAAGTGGAACAGGTTGATGTGGTCGTCATTGGTGCAGGTGCTGCAGGTATGTTCTGTGCGGCACAGGCCGGACAGGGTGGCTGCCGGGTTCTGCTGCTGGATAATGGCAAAAAAACCGGACGTAAAATCCTGATGTCGGGTGGCGGACGCTGCAACTTCACGAACCTTTACGCCGAGCCGGCGGCTTATCTTTCTGAAAATCCGCATTTCTGTAAATCTGCACTGGCGCGTTACACCCAGTGGGATTTCATCGATATGGTCAACCGTTACAATATCGCCTGGCATGAGAAAACCCTCGGCCAGCTTTTCTGTAATGACTCCGCGCAGCAGATTGTGGCGATGCTCGATAAAGAGTGCGAAACGGGTAACGTTGATGTGCGTCTGAGAAGTGAAATCACCGACGTTCAGAAAACGGAAGAAGGCTTTGTTATCAACGTGAATGGCTCAGCTGTGAGTACTCACTCACTTGTTGTTGCCAGCGGTGGGCTTTCGATGCCGGGACTCGGCGCTTCGCCTTTTGGTTACCGTCTGGCGGAACAGTTTGGCCTGAAAGTGTTGCCTACCCGCGCCGGTCTGGTGCCGTTTACCCTGCACAAACCGCTGCTTGAACATTTACAGGCGCTTTCTGGCGTTTCTGTTCCTGCGGTGCTGACCGCCGAAGACGGTACGGTGTTCCGGGAAAGCATTCTGTTTACTCACCGTGGTCTTTCAGGTCCGGCTGTTTTACAACTTTCAAGCTACTGGCAGCCTGGTGAGTTTGTAAGTGTTAACTTACTTCCTGATGTCGATCTGGCGGCGTTTCTGAATACGCAGCGTCAGGAACATCCTAATCAGAGCCTGAAGAATACGCTGGCGATGCAACTGCCGAAGCGTCTGGTGGAATGTTTGCAAACGCTGGGACAGCTTCCGGATGTGACGCTCAAACAGCTGAACGTGCCGCAACAGGCCGCACTGGTGGAACAGCTGCAAAACTGGCAGGTGCAGCCGAATGGCACCGAAGGTTACCGCACGGCAGAAGTGACACTCGGCGGTGTCGATACCAAAGAGTTGTCTTCTAAAACGATGGCGGCGGCGAAAGTCCCCGGTTTGTATTTCATCGGCGAAGTGGTGGATGTGACCGGCTGGCTCGGCGGGTATAACTTCCAGTGGGCCTGGAGTTCGGCGTGGGCGTGTGCGCAAGATTTGGTGGCGCGGTCGTTCGCCGTGAATCAGCCCTAAATGGATATCTGAGCAGTCGGAGAGGTTTCCCAGCTGCTCATCATTTTTTCGTCTTATTAAAAGTATTTGTTAACGCCAAAATCAATTTTCTCATGCATTGCCACAAACGCAATCAGCCTGTTCGGAATGATGATTTCAATTCCACCCTCATCATCATGAGGCCCCTGATAACAAAATCCCAGCCTCCCCAGCGCGGGAATTAAGGGGCTGTTTAGTTTAATGACAGATGTTTTCATGTCCTCTGGCAGGGCATCTATAATCATTCTGGCTTTAGCAAAACCGGTAATACTTGAGTTCTCCAGTTCCGGTCCTTTACATATAAGCACTTTCATATCATGGATAAGCGTGACCGTATGCCCGTAGGGATGCTGGTAATCAACACGATATCCCGCCGCCACATTTTTAGTTTTGGCCACGTAAAATCCGGCCCAGTCGGCCTCCCTCGGAAAGGATGAGTGCAGCGTACGCATATGATCAAGCTGCTGGTATGCAGCAACTTTAAAACCGATGTGACCTTTTCTGAGAATGCTTCTTTCAATAGTAATCATATTATTCTTCTAATAAATTATGTGGGTTGGAATTCACCTTATCGGAAGTGAATAGCTGATTTTATTATGGTAACTGATATATAATATCAAAGCTGTGTTCCTAAAATTCATTTAGTTAAATTACAATTGTGTTTAGGAAACTTAATTATGGGTTATTCATCGGATTTTGTGATATACAATTCACGTGTTGCATCATTTTCCTTGAGTTGAATGCAAATAATACCTCATTATTTATTTTCTAATTCTTCAGCAATTGGATAATCCATTCCAGTCTCTCGTCATTTTTCGCCTTACTGTGAATATAAGCATAAATATCAATAGTATCTTCCTCCATCCAGGGAATTTCGACACTGCGCACGTTTAAGTGTACGGGGATGTGCTTGAGCAGGAATGCCGGAAAGAACATCACAGCATCACTTTTTTCAATACAGTAAAGCATATTAATCAGCGAGTTAGATCTGTAACGGATATTCCTCTGATGAGACAATCCATACAGCTTCTCAGGAAGGTAAGCGCTGGTTTCGGCGGAGCTGAGAACGATATGTTCCTCTGCCATCCACTGCTCGTCGCTCAATTGGTTTTTTATACGGGGATGTCCTTTCCGGCACAAACCCACGATCCGTGACTGGGCAATCTTTGTTGAAATGAACGAGTGGTTATGTCTGATGGCTGAGCCAATATCAATGTCGACTTCTCTTGATACCAGCGCGGTGCTCCGCTGGTCTTCCAGCATGATGCGGTTGTTAAAGGTAAAATTTAACTCCTGGGGAAATTTTTTATTTTTTAATAACTTATCAACCAAATAATATTCAATCATCGTATTTGTTCTGATAATAACATTGGAAATTTCAGGGGGATCATCAGTACTCACCATTAAGGAATGGGATATTTCTTCGTCAACATTTTTAAACGAGGGATAAAGCTGGTTAGCAAGCGGTGTGGCTTTTAGTCCTTTGACGGATTTGATGAATAAGGGGTCATTGTAATAATCACGGAGTTTATTTAATGCATAGGTCAGCGTGGGTGACGATATTCCTAATGCTTGTGCAGATTTACTCATGCTTCTGGTTTCATACACCAGCACCAGCGTTTTGATGAGATTGTAGTCAAATTTATTGTTCATTTTCAGTTATTCTTTCTTTGATCAAGTACTTAGTTCAGGTGATATAAAAAATTCAAAGCACGACTTCGAAAAACCTCTATTGTGTCTTATCTCAGGGGAATGCTTAATAACACCCGTTGCCGTGCTAATGAAAAGAAGGTGTGATGAAAGTCCTGACTGATAAACCGACATTTGAAAAATGGTTTGTAGAAGATTATTTGAATATTAACCATAACCCTATGAATCCCTCGATTCTCACTGATGAAGAATTGGACATCGCCCTTTCTGAATCTGCGCCAGAGTCATTCCCGTGTCTGGTTTTCATGGGAGCCCAGGATATTTATTCTGATGGAAATCAGTTGCGGTATATCTACAAGGACGAGTTAAGGCTAATGCAAGAATTACTGGAAGGGAAAGGATTTAGTCATTGAAAGTGGAATAAAATTATTTCAAAAGGATAACCAAAATATCCAAAATGTATAAAAGAAGTCCTTATCATTGATTTGGTGAATGCATTCGAATGCGAAGGGCACTTTACTGCGTCCTTTGCATTCTGTCTGATCAGTGAAACACCCCGCCACAGATCCCACTATACCTGACCTGCTATGACCGGCACGGAAGAACCGCCTGGATGAGGTAATAGATTTGTTATTTTGTGCTCAAAATTAATCAATCCTGCCTTCTGATTTTTTTCACTTAAGAAACTAGAAAATTCCTAAGCAAAATGAGTAAAAAGAGCGATATGTTTAGTGATCATTGAGTATTGGTGATTATTTGCCATTTTCTCCATCAAAATTATAACGTTGTTATACATGTCAATCAGACTGGAAAAATAGTTGAAAGCAAATATAAACAGAGAATGCGACTATTTATTATTTATGATTAGTGTTTTATGCTGCTTGAATGTTAATGTCTGGTGATTAATTTCTTGTTTTTTGGTTATTTACAGATTTATCTAATATGTTTAGAAAATTCCTAAGTCCGCCCGCCCGACCTCCCCGCTATCGACATGTCAAAACAGCCTCACTAAGATTAGCCCGTGTTCAGGAGGATTAGGATTTTTCCTCAGAAAAGAATTACAACGGAAAGTACTACCAATGGAATGATAAATGAAACAAACAGTTGTTATCCACTCTGGCTATTATGAGATGCTGACGCTCTCGTCTATCCTTAATCATGTTAATTCAAAAGTTAACTTATTTACTTCATTGAATGAGTTCTACGAATCTGGAATCGGCATGAGCGTAGACTGCATTATTATTGAGATAAATAATAACGTAGAAAACTTTAACTCTGTGATTAAGTTCATCCGGAGAATGGATTTTTTATACAAGCCACCGCGCGTCATTGTAATCACTAAAATAGAACAATACGACAGACTGACACGCCTGGTTGAAGAGAACATTGATATGCTCATCTCTGAACAGGAAGAGTTAACGGTGCTGAGAAAGATGCTCATTACCGGTGTTGTTGACCTTAATTATCAGATGACAATCAGCCCCTATTTAAACAGAAAGAAAAATGAAGTATTTCATCCGGCGAGAATGTGTCTGACCTCAATGGAACGCGAAGTGTTATGTGAGATTAAAAGCATGAAGACCAATTCGGGTGTAGCGCAAAAAATGGGGAAGAGCAGTAAGACGATCAGTACCCACAAGCGAAATGCCATGAAAAAATTGGGGCTTAAAAATTCGATAGATTTGTACAAGTATCTTATGCAGTGATCAGTGCACAGATTTTCTTGCCCGGATACCCTGAAAAGTCGTCTTTATAAGGCAAAAAAGCTATCGATAAACGATAGCTTTTTTTATAGATGAACTACCGAGGCCCGGCTGTCATACAGAATGATTGAGCACACGATTAAGGTAGTGAAACAGCTCTTTGGTACTTTTAAGACCGAGCTTTCTCATCGCGCTGTATTTGTAGTAATAAAGGTTAGAAATTGGAATTGCCGTGATTTTCTCAATGCTTTTCATTCGCTGGTTCTTTGACAGGCAGCGGAGCAGAATGACTTCGTTTTTACTGAGCAAATAGTCCTCAAGAAAAGGTTTGATTGAGTCGTATTTCCCTTTCAATAAGCTGTCAAAGAAGAAATATACTTTCGAGAATGAGTTCTCTTTACATACGCAAAAGTCAGCTAACTTGCTGTTAACAATGATGTTATCACTGAAGATGATGACTTTGCTTTCCTGCTGTGTTTTCGATTTTAAATTATAGATGAATTTATCAATATTAAACTCGAAGCCGATCTCTCCTGGTTCCAGGATATAAACGTCGAAGTTTTCAGCATGTTTATCCAGCGCATCTTCCGCACTGATATGATTGAACGTAATGCCTGAAGTTGTGCGGATTAAAGAAAAGAGGTTTTTTAACCCTACATATGTCAATGTGCATGAGTCAATAAGTGCAATGCGCATCATTAATCCATTCCTTTAAATGCATCGGCTTCCGTAGAGATCATTGCGTATACCTGATAATACATCTCCGTTATTATTACCAAATAAGCTTTCCGGTATACTATCGGGTAAGAATGCAGTCGTCAACGTAACCAAATATGATCATCTTATTATCAAGTAAATAAAATTTGTGAAACCCACAGTGCAACTGCCTGATAATAGATGGTATTTTTTCTATTGCTGACAAAATAAATTACGTGTCTAGGAATATTTTTAATTTCTTCGTTTAATGCTTAAACATTCTTAAGTTAATGTACAAAAACTGACACTCTTAGACACCAGAAAAGAAACCCCACGTTACCTGCTCCCCTTGTAATTTAAATGATTTAACAGACGTGGAAATTGTTGTTTTGAAGATTCCCCCCATAAGAAAAAATCCCTTCAGATAAGGCCATAAATTTTCGTTTCACGAAACTTTCGAAAGAATATCGGATGAAATCTCTGCAAAGGTTGTCCATTTTATCTCGCAATGACGATAAGCGGGTGGCTAATACTTAAGGAGGATTGTCAGATGATGTTTAATCATTATTACGGGCGACGGCAAGATGTTTTTACATTGTATTTAAATCATTGTTAACAAAATGTTGCTTTTAATCTGTGAGTGAAAATTTGTTTTTATTCTCTCCTTTTTCATCGGATCACGGTCATGAATGCCTGTTAAAGGGGAAATAACAGGGATTTATTTGTAAGGATTTTGCAAATTATCCTAAGATATGACTGAGTTTTGTAAAGCTATCAATCAAAATGATGCCAATTTTCACTGTAAATCCGCCTTTCAGACGATCAGATTTTTCCCTTTTTTATTAAAAACAACATACTGATTTATAACATTAATCACATTCACCTAATGAATGTGAACATTAGGATTTTTCCACCTTCGTGAATGTATTTCTGCTTACTTACGTAATTTTTGACCACTTTTTCTGCAGCGCGAAGATTGTAATAATGAGACCAGAGTCACAGGAAATAGGGGGCTGGAGGACTGTGCAATGGCTGCACGAGGACGTTCTCCCTAAGGATAATGACAGGAGTGTCAGATGAACAAATGGTCTAAGATTATTGCCATACCGTTAAGCATTTTGGGGGTGTTACTGACATTCTCTGGCGTGGTCTTTGCAAATGTTTCAGAAAATGTCAACGCGTGGGCTAACGCACCTGCGATGAGAGGGCTCGATTCTGTTGATCTGAAATCAACTATCTTGCAGGCATTTTCTCGCAGTCCTTCGGTTACGCAGCAAGCCTATCAGCTGGGTATCGGCCAGGCGCAGATCCGGGAAGCGCAAAGTGCGTGGTATCCGCAGGTGGGGCTGACGGCGAATACTGGCAACTCAACCCAGCAGGATTTTTCTAACAGCCTGAATAATGCGGCTGCCTATGGTCTGACGCTTTCTCAGCTGGTTTATGATTTTGGCAAAACGAATGCCAATGTCAGCCAGCAGAAATCAACGCAGGAAAGCTATCGCTATAAATTACTGGCGACAATGTCTGACGTGGCCGAACAAACCGCGACCGCGTATCTGGACGTATTAAAATATCAGGACCTCACCCGCACGGTTGAGGAAAATATCCGTGCCCTGGAAGACGTCAGAAGAATGTCTTCATTACGTGCGGACGCGGGATTAAGTACCCGTTCTGATGTATTGCAGGCGCAATCGCGTATTTCAGGGATGCGTTCAACGCTGAAACAATATCAGGCGAGTTTATCGGCGGCCAAAGCGCAATTAGAATCGCTGACCGGCGTGAAAGCTAAATATTATCAGCCGTTTGCCGCCAATGGTTTTGATAATCCAGTTGTGCCGGAGAATATCGATTATTCGAAAATTCCTACCGTTTTATTTGCACAGACACAGCAAGAATCTGCCTCTTATGAAGTCAGTAAAGCCAAATCGGATTATTTACCGACGCTGAGTTTACAGGCCAGCCGGACGCGTTACGAAACGAATAATAATCCGTACTGGAATAATCAAATCCAGTTACATGTGGATGCGCCGCTCTATCAGGGCGGGGCCGTTTCTGCACGCGTGAGTCAGGCAGAAGGACGCAAAAATATTGCTGCGACGCTCGTTGATCAGGCCAAGCTGGATATCTTGCAAAAAGCGTCAGTAGCTTATGCCAACTGGGCGGGTGCAGAAGGGCAGGTGCAGGCCAGCGCAGCACAGTTGCAGGATTCCATCCGCTCGCGCGATGTGTACAAAAGCGAATATAAACTTAACCAGCGTACGCTGAATGATTTACTCAGCGTAGAGCAGGACGTCTTCCAGGCTGAGTTTTCACAAGTCAGCGCCAAATACGACAGCTGGTATTCACTGATTAATTACACGACGGCGGTAAATAACCTATTGTCTCAGCTTGGAATTAGTCAGGGTGAGAAACAGTCGTTACCCGATCTGAAATAACCTGCAGTTAAATCAACAACAAAAATGTTTTTTAGCATTGAAACAACACCTCACATTACAGACAAGGATTAAGGACAATATCATGAGCAGAAGCATAGATATTATCTCTCGCAAAACGTCGCTGAAGAACGAATTCACTGCCCAGGGAAATACGGCACTCGCAATGAACGAATCGGGCATCGTGGTTATTCATGACTCGGTGAAAAATGTTGCCAGCTATGAACGAAGCGGTAATGACCTGATTATTCATATGCAGGATGGCTCGGTCATCCGTTGTGTAGGATATTTTGAGAATATCGGTCAGGATAATGAAAATAAACTGGTTTTCCAGGATGAAAATCAGCAACTGACCGAAATTGATTTCACCGATGCGACAGCGGCGCATGATACGGCTGCCTTTACGGTTCATGCGGTTGAAACGCCCCTCGCAGGCCTCGAACCTTTACTGCTCAGCACCACGGAAGTCAGTGTTGAATGGCCATACTTGCTGGCTGGCGTGCTGGGTGCAGGTGCCGTGGGTGCTTTGCTGGGCCACAGCGGCGGCAGTGACGAAAAAACAAAAGTCATTGATAACACGAAAGATGTCGAAGTCGCCCGTCCAACTTTCCTGGTGACGGATACGCAGGGTGACAGCCAGGGCATTCTTGCCAATCAGGCTGTGACCGATGACGTGCGTCCTACTTTCACCGGCACCGGTAATCCGGGGGCTGAAATTTCTATTGTG
This sequence comes from Rahnella sp. ATs2, assembly GCF_051851855.1. NCBI lineage: Bacteria > Pseudomonadati > Pseudomonadota > Gammaproteobacteria > Enterobacterales > Yersiniaceae > Rahnella > Rahnella sp. ATs2. The sequence continues at coordinate 59,216 of NZ_JBLYPL010000028.1, forward strand.
GATGCCAGCGGAAAAATTATCGCGACGACGCTGGTCGATGCCAGCGGACAGTGGACGGCACAGCTCGCGCCTCAGTCTGCGGGATCACATACCTACATTGTGGTTCAGGAAAGCAATGGTTCCAGCACCAGCGCGGGTTCCATTACGCTCAACATCGTGACAGAAAAAGCGTCACTGAGTGTCGATACGCTGGCCGGAGATAACGTGCTGAATGCCGCAGAAGCGGGCGCAGATGTTTCCCTTTCTGGCCAAAGCGCGAATCTGGCCGCGGGAACCACCGTGACGGTTTCCCTCAATGGTTCAAGCTGGCAGACCACCGTGGCGGCGGACGGCAGCTGGTCGGTCAATGTCCCGGCTGCGGATGCGCAGGCCCTTGCCGACGGCGTGTATACCGTTCAGGTCAGCGGCGTGGATCGCGCGGGCAATACCATTACCTCCAGCTCGACCTTAACGGTTGATACCCATCCTCCTGCGCTGGTGATTAACACCGTCGCGGGAGACGATATTCTCAATGCCGCAGAATCAGGTCAGCCACTGACGCTCAGCGGGACGTCGGATGCCGGAGCCGGGCAGGTTGTGACGCTGCTGCTTAACGGCATCGCCTACACCGCAACCGTGGATGCCAATGGTCACTGGTCGGTGGATGTCCCTGCTGCCCATGCGGGTGTACTCAAAGACGGAAATGTCACTGTCAGCGCCTCGGTCAGCGATGCGGCGGGGAACAGCACCTCCACCACGCACGATGTACTGGTCGATACGACGGTTCCGGTCGTCACCATCAATACCATCGCCGGTGACAATATCCTCAACAGCGCAGAGCAAACTCAGGCGCAAATCGTCAGCGGCACCAGTACCGGTGGAGAAGCAGGCGACACCGTGACGCTGGTCATCAATGGTCAGACTTACACTACCACGCTGGCGGCTGATGGCTCATGGAGTGTCGGTTTACCGGCGTCCGTATTCAGTTCACTGGCGGATGGCAGTTACGAAGTCAACGTCAGCATCACTGATAAAGCGGGCAACACGGGCTCGCAGTCAACATCAGTACTGGTTGCTTCAGAAGTGCCGGAACTGGCAATTAATACCGTTGCCACCGACGACGTCATTAATGCCATTGAAAAGGGCGAAGCGCTGGAAATCAGCGGGACCAGCAACAGTGCCGATGGCACGCCGGTTACGCTGACGCTGAACGGCATTACCTACACCGGAACCGTATCCGGCGGCAACTGGACGGTCACCGTTCCGGCCACCGATGTTTCAAAACTCGGCGAAGCAACCTATACCCTGTCCGCCAGCATCACTGACGCTGAGGGTAACAGCGGGTCAGCCACACACAACGTAGTTGTCGACTCCGTTCTGCCGAATGTCACCATTGCAGTCACGGCAGGCGACGACATTATTAATGCCACTGAAATCGACGCCGATCAGACCATCAGCGGCAAAGTCACCAATGCGGCGGCGGGCGATGTCGTTACTGTCACCGTGGGTGGCAATGTCTATACCGCGACAGTGCAGAACGACCTGAGCTGGAGCGTCAGCGTGCCGTCCGCAGACCTGAAAGGATTTGGCGACGGAGACCTGACCATCAGTGCGTCAGTAACCAATCAGCACGGCAACACCGGCACCAACGATCGCGAGATCAACATCGACGCCGGTCTGCCGGGTCTGCGTATCAACACCGTAGCTGGCGACGATATCGTCAACAGCATCGAGATCCAGCAGAACCAGATTATCAGCGGCACCAGCACTGACATCGCGGCAGGCAGTTCGGTCACCGTGACCATCAACGGCGTCGATTATCAGGCGACAGTGGGCGCGAACGGCGCGTGGTCTGCGGCGGTTCCGGCAGCGGACGTGGCGAACTGGCCAGCGGGTCAGCTTGCCATAAGCGTCAGCGGCTCTGATGTCTCCGGCAACTCTGTGACCATCTCCAGCAACGTCACCGTTGATCTGAGCAGCCTCGCCATTGCGATTGATACGATTGCTGCAGACGACATCATAAACGCAGCAGAAAAAGCGGCAGACCTGACGCTGAGCGGTTCAACCCAAAACGTCGAAGCCGGTCAGATCGTGACTGTGAATTTCGCGGGTCACACCTATACCGCGACCGTTGGCACAGACGGCAGCTGGAGCGTAACTGTTCCTGCAGCGGATATGCGCACTCTGAAAGACGGTGACGCGACAGTCAGCGTCAGTGTGACCAATGCGGCGGGCAACAGCGTGGACGCAGCTCAGGATGTGACGGTTGATACCGTTGCTCCAGCCATCACCATCAACACCATCGCCGGTGACAACGTGCTGAACAGCGCGGAAGCCGGTGCAGATGTGGTGCTGAGCGGCACGTCGACGGCAGAAGCCGGTCAGGTGGTGACCATCACCCTGAACGGCAATGAGTACACCGCGACCGTCGGCACCGACGGCAGCTGGAGCACGTCGGTTCCGGCGGTGGACGCCTCGGCGCTGACTGACGGCACGTACTCTGTGAACGCCACGGTGAAAGATGTCGCCGGTAACAGCAGCAGCGTCAGCGGTTCAGTTCTGGTGGATATCACTGCGCCAGCTCTGACCATCAACACCGTTTCCACCGAC
>NZ_JBLYPL010000029.1:0-58704 GCF_051851855.1 Rahnella sp. ATs2
CAAACTCTTCAATTAAAAGTTCGATTTGCTTAAACAAGTTAAGCAGTGCTCAGAGATTACTTCGTAATAATTCAACTAAATGAATTACTGCTTGGTCACTCTAAGACTTGACATTACTGTCAATAAATATTTTGCCATCGAAGTGGCTGATATCGTCTTGTGAGTGCCCACACAGATTGTCTGATAAATTGTTAAAGAGCATGCCGCAGTTCGCAAGGAATCTTATGCGGCGCGGGAGGCGTATATTACGTTTTCCCGCTGAAGAGTCAAGAGATTATTCATTCGAACTTTCTACTTTTTCTCTTCCTGTCCGAGCGACTTGTCAGTCGTTGTTCCCGGTCAGTGGAGGCGCATTATAGGGAGTTCTCAGAAGGCCGCAACCCCTAAAATACAAATAATTTACTGACCGCTGAATCTTTCATCAAATGGTGTTTAAAGCGGCAATTCCTGGATACTTCTGAAGCCATATGACTGTAAAACAGGCAGCAAACTTTGCGCCTCCGCGGTCATCGCCATGCAGTAGGCGACACTCTCTATTTCAACACCGGCTTTTTTTTCTGGAATAGCGAAGTGAGAAGTCTCAATTAACCAGTGCGCGCGTCTGGCAATCGCAGAACCGGAGTCGATCATACGCGTGCCGTCTGGCAAAACCTGTGACAGCTCTTGCGAAAGCAGCGGGAAATGCGTGCAACCTAATACCACGGTATCCGGTGGTTCACGTAAACGCAGCCACGGATGCAAGATTTTCTTCAATACAGCCAGTGAAACCTCTTCGCCATGCAGCTTTGCTTCCGCCAGCTCAACCAGCTCCGCCGAGCCCAGCATCAGAATCTGACAATCCGTCGCAAAGCGTGCGACCAGATCATGCGTATAAGGACGCTGTACCGTCGCGCGCGTCGCCAGCAATCCGACCACACCATTACGCGTTAATTTAGCAGCGGGCTTAATCGCAGGGACAACCCCGACAACGGGGCAACTAAATTTGGCGCGTAATGCAGGGAGGGAGACGGTGCTCGCGGTGTTACAGGCGATGACAATAATAGAGAGGGGATGGCGTTTCGCGACAGCGGTGACAATCTCCACCACGCGCTCAACGATAAACTCTTCGGATTTCTCGCCGTAGGGGAAAGCCACATTATCGAAGGCATATATATAGTGCAGGTCCGGCAACATCTGCCGGACCTCATCATACACCGACAACCCGCCGACACCGGAATCGAAAACCAGCACCGTCGGGCGGTCAGGAACTTGTGTTGTATCAGAAGGTATAGCTTCCAGAGAGGTAGTACTCACGTCCTGGTGTGGCATAGCCATAAGCCGTCTCGTAATCTTTATCAAACAAGTTGGCAATTCTACCACGAACTGTCAGGTGTGAGGTCACAGGATATGATGCCGCGAGATCCCACAAACTGACGCCGCCCAGTTTAACGGTCTGATAAGGATAGGTTCCGTAGTCGGTATCGTAACGCTGTCCCAGATACTGATAGTTGATCGACCAGTCAATGTCAGCGATGTCCCAGTCAATCTGGTATTTAGCCTGCTGCTTGGCACGACGGGTCAGAATTTCGTTGGTTGTCGCATCACGAGGGTCGAGATATTCCAGAGTAATCTTGTGCTGCAACGGGCCGGTATCAAAGGAACCCGTCCATTCAACGCCTTTGATGGTCGCTTTGCCGATGTTGTAATAATTGCTGGTCGAGTCGTTGTAAGAGATCATCTGATCGATGTCATTACGATAGACGGACAAGCGCCAGTCCAGCGGCCCCGTCAGGCCTTCAAGCCCGCCTTCCCATTGCTTACTCTCTTCCGGTTTCAGATCGGGATTACCATAGTAATCACTGTAGAGCTGACTCAGGTTCGGCGATTTATAAGCTGTACCGTAGGAGGCAATCAGGCGATAGCCATCGATAAACTCCCACGCGGCGCTGCTCTGCCAGGTGGTGTGCTGACCAAACTGGGAGTTGTCGTCGCTGCGCACCGCGCCTTCCAGTGTGAAATCGCTGATTTTTTGCTGCGTGGTCAGATACACGCCGGTATTGTGCTGATCATAGCCATCGGCAAGATAGCTGGTACCCGGCTCGGTAGTCAGTTTCTGCCAGTCCAGACCTGCGCTGACTTCCCCTTTCCATATCTGGAACGTATTACCCCATTGCACGTTGTACTGATCGGAATCGTCCAGGGAAGCGGAGGCGTCATACGGGCCATATTTCGGATCGTAGTTATAGTCTTTGACGTGGCTGTAGCTGCCGATGAGCTGCGTGGCATAAATGCCGTTCTGATAACGCAGACCTGTGTCATATGTCCGGCTGTAAAGCTGGCGGGTATCAATCAGTGCGCTGCCCGGCGAATAATACGCATCATAAGCCGTGCGGTTGTCATATCCGTAGGCGCGCGCAAAGCCGCTGATCTCTTCATTGAACTGGTGTTGCAGCGCCAGATACAGCGTCTTGCTCATGAAGCCGTCGCGGTCGGCCTGAGGAACGCCGTCGTTATTGCCGTCAGCGACCACGTCAATCCCGCGGGTGTAGGTGTAATCCCCTGCTGCCGTCAGCGTGGTGTTCTCACCTAATTTCTGCTGCGTTGAGCCGTTGTAGTTCTGATAGCCGTGTGAGCCGATACCCGCGCCGAGCGTTGTGCCGTCTTTGTCGCGTGTCGTAATAATATTAATGACGCCGCCGATGGCATCCGAGCCATAAACCGCCGAACGCGGGCCGCGAATAAATTCAATGCGCTGAACTAATGAAAGAGGGATCTGGCTGATATCTACTGATCCGGAAATACCCGCCTGATTGAGACGCACACCATCCATCAGGACCAATGTGTGGCTGGAGCTGGTACCGCGAACATATACAGAGGTCAGTTGCCCCATTCCGCCGCTCTGGCTGATATCCACGCCAGGTAAACGACGCAACACATCGGCCACGGATTTTGACTGCCACCGGTCGATATCTTCACGCGTGACGATATCCGTCGGCGCTAATACAGAAGAAACGGGCTGTGGAAAACGGTTAGCGGTAACGACCATATTATCGCTGCTGTTTGTGGAAGTGCTGTCTTGCGCCCACCCTGAAAAAGCCGTGACGGATAATGCCGTCAGCAGCACGTGCTTTTTAATTGTCATGAATCGAGCATCCAAACTTAATTGGCGGATGCCGCAGAGGATCACCGGCGGTAATTCGCGACGACGATGATTAATGCGACGTAACATCGGCAGGTCTTCGGACTTAGGATTTGCAGGCTGATTAATTACACCGTAATTAATTGAAATTACCCGCACCGGGCGATGACTTCCCATCTCCTCTTTCTTCTTTCCTATATAAGGAGAGAAGGAAGAAACAGTGTCTGCATAATAAAGAATGCTATCGCCGTGATTTCCCCATACCGCTGCGCGCCAGTTCCGGATTCACACCGGATTCCCTTTTAACTCAGTCAATGAGGCCGAAGCGCAATCGTACGATCAACCTATTTGGAAATCCAGACATCCGTAATAGCCAGTAAGCTTTCACGATATAAATGTAACAATGGTGGACTTAACGGAGACATTCCCTACAATCCCCCGCTAAGTTTGTCCATTCATTCCCTGTTAGACGAGATAACCGATGACGCCTGAAAACCTGCCCATTGAACAGTACGACGACCAGCTGGCGGAAAAGACCGCACGTCTCACGGCGATGATGTCGCCATTTAATGCGCCGCAGCCTGACGTTTTCCGTTCTCCTGTCAGCCATTATCGTATGCGCGCGGAATTTCGCGTCTGGCACGATGAGGGCGACCTGTACCACATCATGTTTGATCAGCAGACCAAAGCCCGCGTGCGCGTGGACCAGTTTCCGACCGCCAGCGAACTGATTAACCGTCTGATGCCGGTGCTGATTTCGGCTATTAAGCAAGATCCGGCATTGCGCCGTAAGATCTTCCAGATCGACTATCTGTCGACCCGCAGCGGCAAAATCATCGCCTCGCTGCTTTACCATCGTAAGCTTGATGACGAATGGCAGCAGGCCGCAACCGCCCTGCGTGACCAGCTGCGTGCTGATGGTTTTGATATTCAGCTGATTGGCCGTGCCGCGAAAACCAAAATCATGCTCGACCAGGATTATGTTGATGAAGTTCTGCCGGTCGCGGGCCGCGATATGATTTATCGTCAGGTGGAAAACAGCTTCACTCAGCCAAACGCCGAGATGAATATTCAGATGCTGGAATGGGCACTGAAGGCCACGGAAAACTCGACCGGTGATTTACTGGAACTTTACTGCGGTAACGGCAACTTCTCGCTGGCTCTGGCACGTAACTTCCGCCGCGTGCTGGCGACCGAAATCGCCAAACCTTCTGTCGCCGCCGCGCAATACAACATTGCCGCGAACCACATTGATAACGTGCAGATTATCCGCATGGCAGCCGAAGATTTCACACAGGCGCTGAATGGCGTGCGTGAATTCCGCCGTTTGCAGGATGTCGATTTAAGCGGATACGAGTGCAACACCATTTTTGTCGATCCACCGCGCAGCGGGCTGGATGATGAAACGGTGAAAATGGTGGCAGGCTATGACCGTATTCTTTATATCTCCTGCAATCCGGATACGCTGTGTGCGAATCTGGAAACCCTGAGCAAAACGCACCGCATCACGCGTCTGGCTTTGTTTGATCAGTTCCCGTATACGCACCATATGGAATCTGGTGTGCTGCTGGAAAAAATCTGACAGCGGATGGAAAAACAAAAAAGGGCACCTTTTGAGTGCCCGTTTTTATTTCAGTCCGTTGTCCACGATATTACAACACGATATTACAAATAGACCCGCAGATATTCTGACAGACACAGGATCGCCATCGCCTGCCCGTAAGGCATAGATGTCAGGGCGATTTCACGGTAGAAATCGAGATCATTGCCCATCGCCGTGCCGAATGAGGTTTGCGTCAGTTCACCGGCCGGATTGATATGCTTGATCACACCCTGAATGGCTTTCTCCGCCACCGGCGCATAAGACGCATCGATATAACGTTTACGTACCGCTTTCAGGATGCCGTAGGCAAAACCAGCGGTCGCCGAACTTTCCAGATAAGAGTGCGGATCGTCGAGCAGCGTATGCCATAAACCGCTGTCATCCTGACATTTCGCCAGCGCACTGACCTGACTTTCCAGCACCTGCAATAAATAGCGGCGTGTTGCGTTGTTTTCAGGTAAATCTACCAGTTCGAGGAATTCCGGAATAGCAATCGTCAGCCAACTGTTACCGCGCGCCCAGCGAGCCTGGGCAAAGTTATGATGCCCGTCAAACGTCCAGCCGTGGAACCACAGGCCGGTTTCGCGATCCATCAGGTACTGCACGTGCATCAGGAACTGATACGTCGCTTCTTCAACAAATTCCGGGCGATCCATTAATTTGCCGATTTTCGCCAGCGGCAGCACGCTCATCATCAGCGTGTCGTCCCACATTTGCTGATGATTTTCGTTGTTATAAACGATGTGCTGCATCGCACCTTTATCAGTGCGCGGCATTTCATACATCACCCATTCAGCCCAGCGCTCCAGATAAGGGCGCCATGCTGCATTGCCGGTTTCCTCATAACGATAAGCCAGCGTCAGGAACGGACTCATGGTATTGACGTTTTTGGTCGGCGTGCCTTCCGCCAGACGTGCGGTAAACCAGTCGTCGATCACCGCCCGCATTTTTTCGTCGCCGGTCTGCTGATAATACTGATAGATACCGTAAAGCCCGATGCCGTGCGTCCATTCCCAGCCCGCCCAGCCTTTGGTATCAATTACGCGGCCATCGTCGAGGCGTAACAAGAATTCACCGGTTTTATCTTCGATATTCACCAGATTGTCAGTCACGTTGTGGATCAGCGATTTCAGTTCGTTGCGTGAAATGAAATGTTCCGGCTGTCGCAGCAAAGCACTGTGTTTAACTTCAAAAACTTTCATGGGGTTCTCCTGTGAATTCAAAATTTATAAACGTCCCTGGACCGGCATTTCAGCAGTATTTTCGCGGGTCAGCTTTTCGGGTGGCGGATTATTGCGATGCAGATAACCGATGTTGTTATTGCCCCACAGAGATTCGTATTTCATCCCTGTCAGCATTTCGACCGTTGCGCGGTCTTCCGGTGTAATTTGTTCCGGCACGATGCGGTTGGCATCACGCATTTTTTGCGTTTCGCGGGTCAGCACGCCGTGCGTTTTCTGATTCAGGCGGAAGAATAAAGAGATCATGAAACCCATGCTGAGCATCAGCAATGACCCGATCACCAGTACACCAAGAATCGTATGACCGACCGCCGGTACCTGCTGGCTTTGCCCGGAAACAAATCCGGCGAGTTGCAGAATGATCCCCACCAGCATGACTGCGCCCGCCTGAGACGCTTTGCGGGTCAGCGTCATCACCCCGGCAAAAATCCCTTCGCGGCGCTGACCGGTAATGGTTTCATCGACATCAGCAATATAGGTATAGATATTCCACGGTACGTAGTTGATCCCGCCGCGTCCCAGACCGGCCAGCGCGGAAATCAGCAACAGTAATGACATCGAATCATTCATGCCGGTGAAATACAGCACACCGTAGGAAATGGTCGCCAGCCCGAACAGCGTAACGGCCAGACGATAAGACGGCGCAGGGCCGAAGCGGATGCACAACGGGATCATGCCGATCACCGCCACGAATTGCAGAATCGCCATCATGCCCATCAGATTGGAAGCAATCGCTGCGCTTTGCATCAGCACGAACACCACGTAATAGGTGAACACGGCGTTAAACACATCCTGCGCGATATACCCGCCAAGGTACAAACCCAGATGCTGGCGGAAAATTTTGATTCGTAACGTGGAAGATAACTCGACTTTCAGGCGTTTCAGGCTTTGTGCCAGCGTCAGTTGCTGACGCTCGCGTTCAATTTTCTTCGTGGCTTCCGATTTGAGTTCTTCCGGACGTTCCCAGGTAAAGAAATAGACCAGCGTCAGGACGAAGGCGCAAATCACCGCAAAGACCAGACTCGAGTAGAAGAAGGAAATGGCGTTATCTTTGCCGAAATGCTGCAACAAAATGCCCGGCAGGAACGCCGCCAGAATCGCAGAAAGCTGCGCCAGCGCGATACGTGCGCCAGAGAATTTGGTCTTCTGTTTAAAGTCATCGGTCATTTCAGGTACCAGTGTTTCATATGGCACCAGAATCATGGTGTAGACGATATCGAACAGCAAATAAGTCAGCAGATAGTAGACGTATCCCATGTCGCCCACCCACATAAAGCTGTAGCTGAACACACAGGGTATACCGAGCAGAATGAAGAACTTACGCCGGCCAAACCGTTTGCCTAGCCAGGTGTTACCGAAGTTATCAGTGAGATACCCCATCAGCGGGCTCAGTACCGCATCGGCGACGCGCGCAGTAGCAAAAATAAAGGTCGCTTCGATGGGCGAAAGGCCGCAAAAGGTGGTGTAGAAATAAAGCAGCCATGCTGCCGTCAGAGCGGTGGTGCCTGCCCCCAGAAAATCGCCAGAACCGTAGGCGATGTAATTAAAGAATCCAATTTTACGTGTTTTCATTGCCGTGTTGCCTCTGTTAAATCACCTATAGGCGTAGGCTGAATGCGAACGAAAATGTATCGTCCGGCCATGATTCAAATTAACGAGGAGCAGGAATGAAAACCTTTTGGTTTTTGCCACTCAAAGCCACTTTATGGCAATGAAATAAAGAAGTGGGCGATCAATCTCTAAATATTGAACATGGGTTTGATATTAATGAAATGACAGTTCATTAAATGAATGAGGGGGATGAAAAATAAAAAAAGGCAATCCACAGATTGCCCTTTATGCATGGCGGGGAAAAGTCTTACTGTAACGTGGATTTTCGCTTTTTCAGCTTCAGGCCTATCCAGAACACCAGCGCGACACTGATCAGCGACGGCACGAAATTAGAACCCAGTTCAGGGTATTCCGCCCGGACAATGGTGCTGTACAGCACCAAGCCCAGCAGGAAACAGGCTGCCGCCAGAACCGGTAATCCTTTCGGCATTTCGCCACGGTGGTAACGCACGTGCAGGCAGTACACCGCCAACACCAGAGAAATAATCGGGAAGATCGAAAACGTTACGACAGAACTGAATAACGCATCGAAAGTGCCATTAATCGACAGCCCGGCAATCAGAGCCAAAACCAGAGTGCCATTATCCTGGTTCGGTTGTTCGGTCATCTTCTTTACCTCAGGTCTTATTATTGATGGAAGTCACAGCCGTACGTTCCTGTTGACGGCGATACCAGTAATACGCGCCTTTGGAGATCATCCGCAGTTGCAGCACCAGCCGTTCTTCCAGCTGACGGCGTTGAGCGATATCCACATCCAGCGCTTCCGCACCGGCGTTGAAAACGATGATCACCATGGCTTCAGCCTGCGCTTCGGTAAAACTGCGCGGCATATGGTTTTCGAGTTGCAGATAATCGGCAAGTTCCGCAATAAAATGCTGAATTTCACGGGCGACGGCGGCACGGAATGCCGAAGACGTGCCGGAGCGTTCACGCAGCAGCAAACGGAATGCGTTGGGATTATTACCGATGAATTCCATAAAGGTGGAAACGGACGTGCGGATCACGCTGCCGCCTTTGGCAATACGCTGACGTGCCTGGCGCATCAGCTGGCGCAGCATCAGGCCGCTTTCATCCACCATGGTCAGGCCCAGCTCATCCACATCGCGAAAATGCCGGTAAAAGGATGTGGGTGCAATACCTGCCTCGCGGGAAACTTCACGCAAACTCAGACTGGCAAAGCTGCGCTCGGCACTGAGCTGGCTAAAAGCCGCCTCAATCAGCGAACGACGCGTGCGCTCTTTTTGTTGTGCTCTTACGCCCATAACCTTCATCCGGATAGTATTCTTCTTTTTGATTATTCGCCCGTTACCGATTCACTATACCAAAATTTTTGACGGGCGGAGCCAAAGATACCACAGCATAAAGTGGGTCAGAATGTTGCTGCTTTACCATTAAATGACAACCGCTTGTGGGGTAAACAGGTGTAATATGTTACTTTCTCGTTGTGATTTTGTATAAAAATAGGTTTCGAACTATGCCACAGCACTCACATTTTGATGCCATTATCATTGGCTCAGGCCCTGGCGGAGAAGGCGCCGCGATGGGACTGGTTAAACAAGGCGCCCGGGTTGCTGTCATCGAACGCTATAACAACGTCGGTGGCGGATGTACTCACTGGGGCACCATCCCTTCCAAAGCACTGCGCCACGCCGTCAGCAGAATCATCGAATTTAACCAGAACCCGCTCTACAGTGATAACTCACGCACCATGAGTTCAAGCTTCCCGGACATTCTGCGTCACGCCGATTCAGTTATTAATCAGCAGACCCGTATGCGTCAGGGTTTCTATGAAAGAAACCAGTGCCAGTTGTTCTCCGGCGATGCCAGCTTTGTGGATGCCAACACCGTCAGCATCCGCTACGCCGATAACACACACGAACAAATCACCGCTGACAATATCGTCATTGCCTGCGGTTCGCGTCCTTACCGCCCTGCTAATGTCGATTTTGGTCACCCGCGCATTTATGACAGCGACCTGATCCTCGAACTGAGCCATGAACCGCGCCATGTGATTATTTACGGTGCGGGTGTGATCGGCTGCGAATATGCGTCGATCTTCCGTGGTCTTAACGTCAAAGTGGACTTAATCAACACCCGTGACCGCCTGCTGTCTTTCCTCGATCAGGAAATGTCAGACGCCCTTTCTTATCACTTCTGGAACAACGGTGTGGTTATCCGCCACAACGAAGAATTCGAGATGATCGAAGGCGTGGAAGACGGTGTGATCATGCACCTCAAATCCGGTAAAAAAGTGAAAGCCGACGCGCTGTTGTACGCCAACGGACGCACCGGTAACACCGATCAGCTGGGTCTGGAGAATATTGGTCTTGAAGCGGACAGCCGCGGTCTGCTGAAAGTGAACAGCATGTACCAGACGGCGCTGTCGCATATTTATGCGGTCGGCGATGTGATTGGTTACCCAAGTCTGGCATCCGCCGCTTATGATCAGGGCCGTATTGCCGCGCAGGCAATGATTCAGGGAGAAGCCAAAGTCCACCTGATCGAAAACATTCCGACCGGTATCTACACCATCCCTGAAATCAGTTCCGTCGGTAAAACCGAGCAGGAACTGACAGCGATGAAAGTGCCATACGAAGTGGGTCGCGCGCAGTTCAAACATCTGGCACGCGCACAAATTGCCGGAATGAACGTGGGCAGTCTGAAGCTCCTGTTCCACCGTGATACCAAAGAAATTCTGGGGATCCACTGCTTTGGTGAACGCGCTGCCGAGATTATTCACATCGGCCAGGCCATCATGGAACAGAAAGGTGAAGGGAATACTATCGAGTATTTCGTTAATACCACCTTCAACTATCCGACCATGGCAGAGGCCTATCGCGTTGCGGCACTGAACGGATTAAACCGCCTGTTTTAAGACTGCGGTTCGGTCCATATAAGGCTGCATGTGCTCTTTAATGGCTTCGGCCAGTTGTTCGTAACGCCCGCGCAGTGGCGAACCGGGACGATATACCAGCGCGATGGTGCGTCGCGGTTCCGGTTTGTCACAGGTCAGGTACGTCACTCCGTCACGGCTGCGCTCATTAGGCACGGCCAGTGATGGCAGCAATGTGATCCCGCTCCCCGCCGCCACCATATTACGCAGTGTTTCCAGACTGGTTGCGCGGAAATGGGTATCTTCATCTGCGCCCGCCTGGAAGCAAAAACCGAGTGCCTGATCGCGCAGACAGTGCCCGTCTTCCAGCATCAGCAGTTTCTCACCGGCCAGATCGGCCATCGCCACGCGATCGCGTGATGCCCACGGATGATCGTCATAGATCGCCAGTTTCATCGGCTCATCAAACAGCGGCACTTCAATAAACGCTTCGCTTTCTTTCACCAGCGCCAGAATCGCGCAATCGAGCTTTCCGCTGTCGAGCTGCGCCAGCAACTGATGGGTTTGCGCTTCGTGCAGATACATTTCCAGTTTAGGAAACGTCTTGTGCAGTGAAGGAATAATTTGCGGCAACAGATAAGGTCCGACGGTCGGGATGAGCCCGATGTGCATCGGCCCGGACATCGCTTCACCCTGCTGACTCGCCATCTCTTTAAGTACTTTCACTTCACGCAGCACTGTGCGCGCCTGATCGACCAGCAGTAAACCCGCTTGGGTAAACAGCACCTTACGGCTGGTTCTTTCCAGCAACATCACACCCAGCTCGTCTTCCAGTTTGCGGATCTGTCCGCTTAACGTTGGCTGGCTGACATGGCATGAGTCTGCGGCGCGACGAAAATGGCGGAACTCTGCCAGTGCCACCAGATACTCTAAATCACGGATGTTCATTTTTTCCTCCAGTCCCTAAAAGGCAATGCGATAGCCGGTAACGATAGATAAGATAGCAATCAACGATTATATCTATCAACCTTTATCGTTAATAATGCCTTCCAACGAAACGGCAATGCCGAAAATACTTTCTATTTGATTGATTAATTAAGAGGTTATTCATGTTTGCAAGCCAGGAAGGGAAACACGTACCGCAAGTTACTTTTCACACCCGCCAGGGCGACCAGTGGGTAGATCTCAGCAGCGATGAGCTGTTTAAAAATAAAACAGTGATTGTTTTTTCACTGCCGGGCGCATTTACCCCGACCTGTTCTTCGAGCCATCTGCCACGTTACAACGAACTGGCACCGGTGTTTAAAAGCCACGGCGTTGACAGCATTCTGTGCGTTTCCGTGAATGACACCTTCGTGATGAACGCGTGGAAAGCTGAACAGAACGCGTCCAACATCACTTTCATCCCGGACGGCAACGGTGAATTCACCAAAGGGATGGACATGCTGGTCGAAAAAGCCGATTTAGGTTTCGGCCCGCGCTCATGGCGTTATTCCATGCTGGTGCGTAACGGCGTGGTCGAGAAAATGTTCGTCGAGCCAAACAAACCGGGCGACCCGTTTGAAGTGTCTGATGCCGACACCATGCTGAAATACCTGGCACCTGAATTTAAAGTGCAGGAATCCGTGTCTGTGTTCACCAAACCGGGCTGTCCGTTCTGTGCGAAAGCCAAACAAATGTTGCAGGAACGCGGCATTCAGTACGAAGAAATTGTATTAGGTAAAGATGCAACGACTGTCAGTCTGCGCGCCGTGACGGGCCGGGCGACAGTGCCGCAAGTCTTTATCGGTGGACGCCACATCGGGGGAAGTGACGACCTGGAGGTTTACCTCCATTCAGAAACAGAAGACCTGTGTGAAGTCGCACAATAATCTTCGATAAGAAACAGCTGTAAGAAGTAAGACAAGAAATCCCTGCATTACCAACAAAAAGAAGCAAAGTAAGACTACGTGAACGTTGGCGGATCTCTGATCCGCCTTTTTTTATTTTACGCTAAACGCGCTTTCGCATCGGCAATCGCCTGGGCAACCTGCTGCGGAGAAACACCCCCTTTGGCGGCACGTTTGTCGAGACAGGATTGCAGCTCGAGAATGGCGTAAACGTCATCGCCAATCACAGAGCTGAATTTCTGCAAATCCGCCAGCGGCAATTCTTCCAGCGCTTTGCCTTGATTAATGGCTTCGACAACCGCTTCACCGACAATATGGTGCGCTTCACGGAACGGCACGCCTTTGGCAACCAGATAATCGGCCAGCTCGGTAGAGTTGGCGTAACCTTGCTGCGCGGCCTCTTTCGCACGCGGGCGTTTCACCTGAATACCATCCAGCACCAGAGAAGCCATGTTCAGGCAATCCATCCAGGTGTCGAGCGCGTCGAACAACCCTTCTTTGTCTTCCTGCATGTCTTTGTTATACGCCAGCGGCAGGCCTTTCATGGTCATCATCATGCCGGTCAGTGCGCCCTGCACACGACCACATTTGCCACGGATCAGCTCCAGCGCGTCCGGGTTTTTCTTCTGCGGCATCAGGGAAGAACCGGAAGTCACGCGGTCGGATAAATCGATAAACGCCGCTTCACCGGTATTGAAGAAGATCAGGTCTTCGGCAAAACGGGAAAGGTGAACCATGCTGATAGCCGCGTTAGACAGCAGTTCAAGCACGTGGTCGCGGTCAGACACGCTGTCGAGGCTGTTACGGGTCGCTGAAGCAAAACCTAACCAGCCTGCCAGCTGTTCGCGGTCCATCGGATAGGCAGTACCGGCCAGAGCGCCACAACCCAGCGGGCTGACGTCCAGACGAGTCAGGGTATCTTTCAGGCGGCTTTCATCACGCGCCAGCATTTCGACATACGCCATGCACCAGTGCGCAAAGGTCACCGGCTGAGCGCGTTGCAGGTGGGTGTAACCCGGCATCACGGCATCCTGATTGGCTTCGGCCGTCGCGACCAGCGCCTGCTGCAAGTGATGTAATGCCTCGCCCAGTTCAACCACTTGCGCTTTGCACCACAGTTTGATGTCGGTCGCGACCTGATCGTTACGGCTGCGGCCGGTATGCAGTTTTTTACCGAGGTTGCCCACTTTGTCGATAAGCTTGCCTTCGACCCAGCTGTGAATGTCTTCAGCGTCGCTGGCTAAAATAGCGCGGGGATTGGCACGGACTTCTTCCAGCAATACGGTCAGGGCTTCTTCCAGCTGGATTTGCTCATCGGCTGTTAATACGTTCACAGTCACCAGCGCTTTGGACCAGGCCACGGAACCTACGATGTCCTGCTCTGCCAGCCGGTAATCGAAACGCAGTGAGTCATTGAGTTCTTTAAACCGCTGATCTGCTGCCTGAGTAAAACGTCCGCCCCAAAGTGCCATTTTCCTGCTCCTGAATTTATTATGCAAAAGGGCGCACTATGCTGCGCCCTTGAAAAGGGTATACCGAATGCGCCGCCGGTGCGTTACGCCAGTATGCGTGTGCCGATGGCGACACCGTTAAAGAGTGCTGGTAATTGTTCGGCGTGACGCCAGCTGGCGATATCCACCGGACGTCCGAGAGAACGCGCAGCGTCCAGCGCGGCGTTAACTTTGACGATCATACCGTCAGTGATGATGCCCTGATCGATAAGCTGTTCAGCTTTCTCTGCACTCATTTCCGGAATGCGCTGGCCTTTGCCATCGAGAATACCGCTGACATCCGACAACAGGATCAGATCTGCGCCCAGTGTAGCCGCCAGCGCCGTCGCTGCCTGATCCGCATTAACATTCATCAGTTCGCCAGCAGCAGTGATGCCGATAGAGCTGACAATCGGCAGATAACCTGCGCCGGTCAGCGTGTTGATCAGCGCCGGATTACCCGCTTCGGCTTTGCCGACAAAGCCCAGTGATTCATCCAGCTGCGTCACGCTGACCGTGCCGCCATCCGCCAGAGACAGGCCAACCGCATTGATGTGGTTTTTGACCGCCCACGCCAGCAGGGTTTTATTAGCACTGCCCGCGAGCGCACCGGTGATGATATCAATCTGATCAGCCGGAGTAACACGCAGACCGGCCTTTTTCACCACAGGCAGATTCAGCTTTTTCATCAGCTCATCAACCAGGCAGCCGCCACCGTGAACAATGACCAGCGGGCGGTGATATTCCTGACGATAAGCCACTACCGCCATGAACAGGCGCTCAAGCGCTTCTTCATTGTCCAGCAACACACCACCTAATTTGATGACTAACGGATTCATAGCTGTTCGCGCCCCGACCGGTTGAGAATGTTAATTAATAACAATAGGTTTCATTTAATCTAGCATCCCTGCGCGTCTGAATAAACGCTCAGGGACGGTTGTTTTTGTCTGCTGAAAATCAGAGAGATTGTTAAAGCAGCGATTGCGTTTCAGGGAAGCCGAAACGGATATTCATGCACTGAACCGCCTGTGCAGACGCGCCTTTCAGCACATTATCTTCCGTCGCTACCACAATCAGATGTTCGCCTTTCACCGCAAAACCAATGTCGCAGAACGGCAGCCCGACCACGTCTTTCAGTGCCGGAACACCTTTGGTGTACAAACGCACCAGCGGTTTATCGTGATAAGCATTATGGAAAGCTTCCGCCACATCCTGCTCCGTCACACCCGCATTCAGACGGCAGGTGATGGTCGCCAGAATACCGCGCGGGAAGTTGCCCAGATGCGGAGTAAAAATCACCGGCACGCCAAGGTGTTCAGCGATTTCCGGCTGATGACGGTGACTGAAGAGTTTGTACGGCTGAAGGCTGACTTCGCAGAAGCTGTTGCCGAGCGTGGCTTTACGCCCTGCACCGCTGACACCGCTGGTAGCGTTGATGACCGGCCACTGGCTGTCATTGAGCAGACCATTTTCGATAAGCGGTTTCAGCGCCAGCTGTGAAGCAGTCGGGTAGCAACCCGGCACGGCAATCAGCTGCGCGTCTTTTAATTTGTCAGCCTGCCACTCGGCCAGGCCGTACACGGCTTTGTCGAGCAAATCGAGATGCTGATGCTCGAAGCCGTAGAATTCGGTGTAAAACTCAGGTTTGCTGACGCGGAAGGCACCGGAGAGATCAAACACCACACAGCCCGCCGCCAGAAACTGCGGCGCGAGGTCATGGCTGACTTCGTGCGCGGTCGCCAGAAATACCACATCGACACCTTTCGCTGCTTCCGCCACGTCAGTGAGTGGCAAAACAGGCAAATCGACGATGCCTTTTAATTGAGGATGCAAATCAGAAAGCAATTTTCCTGCATCTGCACTTTGCGCTGAAACCGTTAAACCGGTTATGTTCATATGTGGGTGGCGATTCAGGTAAGCAGCGAGTTCGGCTCCGGCATAACCTGTGGCACCAACAATCAGCGTATTCAACATAGGGCTTATTCACCTTCTCAATTTTTGGGTAGGGGCCGGATGAATTTTTTTCCGGTTTCCTTACGCGCTGGCTTATTGTATTTTTATTCACAATTATTGCATGAATATGAATACTACCCTAACTAAAGGCTGTCAACAGTGAAGATGAAATTACCTCCTTTTATTGAGCTCTACCGGGCGTTAATCGCAACCCCTTCCATCAGCGCAACCGATGCGGCGCTGGACCAGAGCAATGAGACGTTAATCAATTTACTGGCAGGCTGGTTCGGTGATTTAGGCTTCAAAGTCGAAGTGCAACCCGTTCCAGGAACGCGCCATAAATTCAATATGTTAGCCAGCACCGGCGAAGGCGCAGGCGGCTTACTGCTGGCCGGTCACACCGACACCGTTCCGTTTGATGACGGCCGCTGGACACGCGATCCTTTCACCCTCACCGAGCATGAAAATAAGCTCTATGGTTTGGGTACCGCCGACATGAAAGGTTTCTTCGCCTTTATCCTCGATTCACTGCGTGATGTTGACCTGACCAAACTGACTAAACCGCTGTATATTTTGGCGACCGCCGATGAAGAAACCACCATGGCCGGTGCCAGCTATTTCTCCAAAAACGCCAAAATTCGCCCTGACTGCGCGATCATCGGCGAACCGACGTCCCTGAAGCCTGTTCGTGCGCATAAAGGTCACTTGTCGAATGCGATCCGCATCACCGGCCAGTCCGGTCATTCCAGTGACCCTTCACGTGGCGTGAATGCCATTGAACTGATGCACGAATCGATTACCCATTTAATGACGCTGCGCAATACGCTGAAAAGCCGTTACAACCACAGTGGTTTCGTCATTCCGTACCCGACCATGAACTTTGGCTACATTAACGGCGGCGATGCGCCAAACCGTATTTGTGCCTGCTGCGAAATGCATATGGATATCCGCCCGCTGCCGGGTCTGACGCTGACCGACATTGATGGTCTGCTGAACGAGGCTCTGGCACCGGTGAGCGAACGCTGGCCGGGACGTATCATGATTGAAGAACTGCATCCGCCGATCCCGGGCTATGAGTGCCCGCCGGATCATCCGCTGGTGCAGGTGGTCGAGAAACTGCTGGGTGTGGAAACGGAAATCGTTAACTACTGCACCGAAGCGCCGTTTATTCAGGAACTGTGCCCGACGCTGGTTCTCGGACCGGGTTCTATCGATCAGGCGCACCAGCCAGATGAATATATTGATACTGCGTTCATTAAACCGACTCGCGAGCTGATTTCTCAGGTTGTTCATCATTTCTGTTATCACTGATACTGAATGACGGATTGATGAAGAAACAATCAGGGCGCTCACAGGCGCCCTTTGATACTGTACAAAACGTTGATTAGCCAAACTGATATCGTCGCTGTTGTAATTAAATTTCAGCGACATCGCCAAAAAGACCATTTTTCACGTGAGTGATCGGGGGTTTTTGGGTTAAAACAGGGGTGGCTTTTAAAAAGTGTGGCCAGGTTGGCAGGGTGAACGGGGCAAGAATGCCTGACGGGTGAAAGTTATTTACAGAATATAAAAATTAAACGAGAGAACGGGTCAGAGGTAATATGAACGAACAATATTCCGCAATGCGAAGTAATGTCAGTACCTTAGGTAAATTGCTAGGCGACACGATCAAAGATACGTTGGGAGAGCATATCCTGGATCGTGTTGAGAAAATCCGTAAGCTGTCGAAATCCTCCCGTGCCGGAAACGACGCGGATCGACAGGAATTACTGTCAACGCTGCAAAATCTCTCCAATGATGAGTTGCTGCCTGTTGCCCGTGCTTTTAGCCAGTTCCTGAATTTAGCCAACGTGGCGGAACAATATCACAGCATTTCGCCGCACGGCGAAGCGGCCAGCAATCCTGAAGCGCTGGCGCAATTGTTCGATCGTCTGAAATCCAAAAATCTCTCTGAACAGCAATTACGTGATGCCGTTGACCAGCTTTCTATCGAACTGGTGCTTACCGCGCACCCGACAGAAATTGCCCGCCGTACGCTGATCCACAAACTGGTGGAAGTGAATAACTGCCTCAAACAACTCGACCATAACGATCTGGCCGATTACGAGCGCAAACAAATCATGCGCCGTCTGCGTCAGCTGATCGCGCAGTCATGGCATACCGATGAAATCCGCAAAAACCGCCCTTCTCCGGTGGATGAAGCCAAATGGGGCTTTGCCGTTGTTGAGAACAGCCTGTGGGAAGGCGTGCCTGCTTTCCTGCGTGAACTGAACGAACAGCTGGAAACCTCACTGGATTATAAAATGCCAGTGGAAGCCGTGCCGGTGCGCTTCACCTCCTGGATGGGTGGCGACCGCGACGGTAACCCGAACGTGACCGCCGATATCACCCGTCACGTGCTGTTGCTGAGCCGCTGGAAAGCCACTGACCTGTTCCTGCGCGATATCGCAGTGCTGGTATCAGAGCTGTCGATGACCGAATGTACGCCGGAGCTGCGCGAGCTGGCCGGCGGTGCGGACATCCTCGAACCTTACCGCGAAATCATGAAACAGCTGCGTTCGCAGCTGACCAATACCCAGGTGTATCTGGAAGCCCGTCTGAAAGGCGAGCGCGTTGCGCGTCCTCACGATTTGCTGGTGAAAAATGACCAGCTGTGGGCACCGCTTTACGCCTGTTACCAGTCGCTGCAAGCCTGCAATATGGGCATTATCGCCAACGGTCAGTTGCTGGATACCCTGCGTCGTGTGCGCTGCTTCGGCGTGCCGCTGGTGCGTATCGACGTGCGTCAGGAAAGCACCCGTCATACCGACGCGATTGCTGAAATCACCCGTTATCTCGGTCTGGGCGATTACGAAAGCTGGTCAGAATCCGACAAACAGGCTTTCCTGATCCGCGAACTGAACTCACAGCGTCCGCTGGTGCCGCGTCACTGGGAACCGAGCGCTGACACCAAAGAAGTGCTCGATACCTGTCAGGTTATCGCCGAAGCGCCGGAAGGCTCAATTGCGGCATACGTGATTTCGATGGCGCGTACGCCGTCTGACGTGCTGGCCGTGCATCTGCTGCTTAAAGAAGCCGGTTGCCCGTTCCCGATGCCTGTCGCGCCGCTGTTCGAAACGCTGGACGACCTGAACAATGCCGACGATGTCATGAAGCAATTGCTGAGCATCGACTGGTATCGCGGTTTTATTCAGGGCAAACAGATGGTGATGATTGGCTATTCCGACTCCGCGAAAGACGCGGGCGTGATGGCGGCATCGTGGGCGCAATACCGCGCGCAGGATGCCCTGATCAAAACCTGCGAGAAAGCGGGTATTGCCCTGACACTGTTCCACGGACGCGGCGGTTCTATCGGCCGCGGCGGCGCACCGGCTCAGGCAGCGTTGTTGTCTCAGCCTCCGGGCAGCCTGAAAGGTGGCCTGCGCGTTACCGAACAGGGCGAGATGATCCGCTTCAAATTCGGTTTGCCGGAAGTCACCATCAGCAGTCTGGCGCTTTACACTTCTGCGATTCTGGAAGCCAACCTGTTGCCGCCGCCAGAGCCGAAACAAGCCTGGGTGGATATCATGGAACAGCTGTCTGATGTGTCCTGCAAGATGTACCGCGGGTACGTGCGTGAGAACAAAGACTTCGTGCCTTACTTCCGCGCCGCAACGCCTGAACAGGAACTGGCAAAACTGCCACTGGGTTCACGCCCGGCGAAACGTAAAGCCAGCGGCGGCGTTGAAAGCCTGCGTGCTATTCCGTGGATTTTCGCCTGGACGCAAAACCGTCTGATGCTGCCAGCCTGGCTGGGCGCAGGTGCCGGTTTGCAGTCTGTGGTGGATGGCGGTAAACGCGACGAACTGGAAACCATGTGCCGTGACTGGCCATTCTTCTCCACCCGTATCGGCATGCTGGAAATGGTGTTTGCGAAAGCGGACCTTTGGCTGGCGGAATACTACGATCACCGTCTGGTGGGTGAAGAGCTGTGGCCGCTCGGCCAGCAGCTGCGCGATCAGCTGGCGAGCGACATCAAAGTGATTCTGGCGATTTCTAACGACGATCACCTGATGGAAGATTTGCCGTGGATTGCAGAATCCATCGCACTGCGTAATGTCTATACCGACCCGCTTAACGTGTTGCAGGCTGAATTGCTGCACCGTTCCCGCGAGCTGGAAAAAGACGGTAAGCAAGATGCCAACGTAGAGCAGGCGCTGATGGTCACGATCGCCGGCGTGGCAGCAGGTATGCGCAATACCGGCTAGTTTCCGTAGAAAAGCAGCCAAAGAAAAACCCGCGAATTCGCGGGTTTTTTGTTTTCAGGATTTAAGCAGAAAAGATTACGCGCGAACCGGCACGGCAATTTCAGGACGCACACCCAGCGTGTGGCAAATCGCATAACTCATTTCTGCACGATTCAGGGTGTAGAAGTGGAAGTCCTTCACGCCTTCGCGGCTGAGGATTTTCACCATGTCCATCGCGATATTGGCACCGACCATTTTGCGGGTTTCCGCATCATCATCCAGCCCTTCAAACTGGCTGTTCATCCATTTCGGCACACGCACGTTCGTCATAGTGGCAAAACGTGTCAGCTGTTTGAAGTTGGAGACCGGCAGAATGCCCGGCACGATTTCCACATCAATGCCCTGACCGGCGCAGCGGTCACGAAAACGCAGGTAGCTTTCCACATCGAAGAAGAACTGCGTGATGGCGCGGTTGGCACCGGCATCAATTTTACGCTTCAGGTTAATCAGGTCAGACTGCGCGCTTTTGGCTTCAGGATGCACTTCCGGATAAGCCGCGACCGAAATATCGAAGTCGCCCACTTCTTTCAGCAACTGCACCAGATCGGTGGCATACATTTCCGGTTTGCCGCCGCCTGCCGGTAAATCACCGCGCAGGGCCACAATGTGACGAATGCCGCTGTTCCAGTAATCCTCTGCAATCTGGCGCAACTCATCCCGGCTGGCATCGATACAGGTCAGATGCGGAGCCGCTTCCAGACCGGTACGTTCTTTAATGCCTTTGATGATGCTGTGCGTACGGTCGCGCTCGCCTGAGTTCGCGCCGTAAGTCACAGAGACAAACTTGGGCTTGAGGCTGCTGAGACGGTCAATAGAGCTCCACAACGTGTCTTCCATTTCGCTGGTACGCGGCGGGAAAAATTCGAAAGAAACGTTAATCTGACCTTGTAACTCGGCCAGATTCTGGTTCAGCGCTTCGCGCTGGTTTGCGTGGAAAAAGCTCATAAACACTACCTCATGGATCACTGCGTTTTATTATGATTCGTTATGATGGACGTTTGGACGTCTAAACGTATAGATAGAAAATGACGGAAAGCGGACAAAGTGTCAACGTTAAAATGAGGGCAAGGGATGATTAATCTTCACGCAATCTGAAAGAATTTCACTTTGGGAAGGTTTTGCTTCGGGGAAGGTGCGGAAAAGTGAAGAACAGCCCTTACGGTAAGTACCGGAAGGGCTGAGATAAATTACAGAAGTTGCGTCAGGCGGTTAAGGTCAGACTGCAATGCACCGGCGGTGACATCACGTCCTGCCCCCGGCCCGCGGATCACCAGCGGGTTATCGCGATACCAGCGACTTTCGATGGCAAACACGTTATCGCATGGCAACAGGGAAGCCAGAGGATGATCTTCACGCACAGCTTCAACTCCAACGCGTGCTTTGCCGTTCGCATCGAAACGCGCTACGTAGCGCAGCACCAGACCCATTTCGCGGGCAGCTTCCAGACGCTGTAGCATTTGCTGGTTCAGCGCCTCGCCGTCTTCAAAGAACTGATCGACAGAACCGTGCGCACAGCTTTCCGGCACCAGTGATTCCACACGAACCTGCGTCGGCTCGATGTCATAACCGGCTTCACGCGCCAGGATCACCAGCTTACGCATCACATCCTGACCGGATAAATCATCACGCGGATCCGGCTCGGTCAGCCCCTGCTGCCACGCCAAATCCACCAGTTCGGTGAACGGCAGCGTGCCGTCAAATTGCAGGAACAGCCAGGACAATGTGCCGGAGAAAATCCCGCTGATGGCCAGAATACTGTCGCCGCTTTCGCGTAAATCACGCACCGTATGGTTAACCGGTAAACCGGCACCGACCGTGGCGTTATATAGCCAGTGGCTGTCGGTTTTGGAAAACGCGTCGCGGATCTGACGGTATTTATGGGTATCCGACGCGCCCGCCAGTTTGTTGGCGCTGATGACGTGGAAACCATAGCTGGCGAAATCCAGATACTGATCGGCCAGTTCGGCGCTGGCGGTGACGTCCAGCACCACTAAATCGTCATAGGGATGCGCACGCATCCACAGGAACAGTGATTCTTCGTCGTGCGCCTGCGATTCATCATCAAAGAAGGCCAGCGCACGGCTGGCATCCAGTCCCTCGTAATTGAGCAAACTGCGCTTGCTGTCGACCACACCGGCCAGCACAAACTCAAAACCGCTGCGGGCAGAAATGTTCTTTTGCTCGCGGGCAAAAAGTTCCAGCCAGCGTGAACCGATATTGCCTTTACCAAACAGCATCAGACCGATTTGCTTTTCAGCACGGAACAGCGTTTTGTGCAGCCCCTGAATCAGGTGCGCGGTCGGGCCGATACGCAGCACGGCGACCAGACTGATACCGTCTTCCGCCTGCCAGATAAACTCTACCGGCTGATCTTTCATTTCCTGATAGAAACGGTGGCTGTGAAGCGGATTCTTGCACACGCCCGCACCGACCAGCGCTACCAGCGCCAGCCCTTCACGCAGCGTCAGACGCGCCGGAAGTGCCGCTTCTTCAATAACTTGCAAGGCGCTTCCCGCCACTTCGGAGGTGTAGCACAGTTGCAGCAAATTACGGTCCGGGTGAATGCCGGTACACAGCGGTTTGATCTGCGCGCGTTTGAGCAGCAGCTCGACATCTTTTTGCGCCAGGCCAAAATCGTGGCCGGATGGAATGACCATTTCGATCAGACAAATATCATCGTGACTCGTGACAATTTTTGCACCGGTCCCGGAAGCCAGCACACGTTCAATACGCGTTGAGCCCTGCTCCGGCTGATAGCTGCAACGCAGCTGTAAATCGATATCGCTGCCGGAAACCGGCTGAAGCGTACGGGTGTGCAGCACCGGAGCCGCCAGACGCGCCAGTTCACTGGCTTCATCGAGACGCAGCAACGGCAGCAGGCAGGCATCTTTCACTTTACGCGGGTCAGCGCTGTAAACACCGGCCACGTCACTCCAGATGGTCACGCGGCTGGCATCAGCCAGTGCGCCAATCTGGGTGGCGGAATAGTCACTGCCGTTACGTCCCAACAGTACGGTTTCACCCGCATCGCTGCGGGCGATAAAGCCGGTGACGACCAGATATTGCTGAGGATGTTGCGCCAGCAGTTGTTGCAGCAGCGGATACGAACGGCCTTCATCGACCTGAGGTTGAGCGGCACGTTCGGCACGCAGGAATTCACGGGCATCCAGCCAGGCGGCCGGTAATTCCAGTTTGCACAGCACCGCAGACATCAGGCGCGCAGACCAGACTTCACCGTGCCCGACGACTTCGGCGTAAATCGCATCGGTCATTTTGCCATCAAGCAAAACAGCCAGACGTTCGAGATCATGAATAAACGAAGCAATAAGCGGTTCGGCCATTTCCGGCGGCAACAGGCCGGTTATCAAATCACTCTGATAACGGCGCAAAGCCTGCTGAACCTGATGCGCGGCAATTCTGTCTGTCTGGCTGAGTTTCAGCCAGCTGATCAGCTGGTTGGTTGTACTGCCCGCCGCCGACACCACCATCATGTCGCCCGGTTTGGCATACTCGGCCATGATCCCGGCGACGCGCAGATAACATTTCACGTCGGCCAGACTGCTACCACCAAATTTGTGCAACTGACGGCTTCCCGCCGGCGCTGCAACCGCTATTGCATTCATACTTACCTCGTTGCCACTGACTGGAATGCATGTTCCAGATCAGCAATCAAATCTTCGCTGTCTTCAAGACCTACAGAAATACGGAGCAAGCTGTCAGAAATCCCGGCGGCTTTACGCGCTTCCGGCGCCATGCCAGCGTGCGTCATGGTCGCGGTATGAGAAATCAGGCTTTCGACGCCCCCCAGTGATTCTGCGAGGGTAAATAACTTCAATTCTTTCAGGAAATGACGCAGCTGAGCTTCATCTCCGTTAAATTCAAAACTGATCATGGCACCGAAGCCACGTTGCTGACGGCGGGCAATGTCGTGCCCCTGGTTTTCCGGCAGCGACGGATGATACAGCTTTTTGACCTGCGATTGTTTCTGTAAATAAGCAACAATTGCCAGTGCATTTTCCTGCTGCTGTTTCACGCGAACCGTCAGCGTGCGCAGACCACGCAATAACAGATAGCTGTCAAAAGCTGCAGCGGTCACACCAATGTTGTTCGCCCACCACGCCAGTTCTGTCGCGTGTTCTGCGGTCTTAGATATTACCGTACCGGCGACCACATCAGAATGCCCGTTAAGATATTTCGTACACGAATGAACGACTAAATCCGCGCCAAGTTGTAGCGGATTTTGCAACGCCGGGCTGAGGAAGGTGTTATCCACCACGGTCAGCGCACCGGCGGCGCGGGATGCGTCACAAATCGCCTGAATATCCACCACGCGCAGCAACGGGTTGCTCGGGGTTTCTATCAGCACCAGCTTCGGTTGTTCTTTCAGTGTTTCGGCCAGCGCCTGCGGGTCGCCCTGATCGACAAACAGCACGCGATACGCGCCGCGTTTGCTCAGGCTGTCGAACAGACGATAGCTGCCGCCGTAGCAATCGTGCGGTGCCAGCAGTAAATCGCCAGGTTTCAGAAAGACTGTACACACCAGATGAATAGCAGACATACCGCTGCTGGTCAGTACCGCGCCGGCACCGCCTTCCAGATCCGCCAGCGCTTTCTGGACAACATCACGTGACGGATTACCGCGACGCGAATAGTCATGGGCTCTTGGCTGATTGAAATCTTCAAAGTTGTAGGTACTGGAAAGGTAGATTGGCGGAACAACACAACCATATTGCTGATCATTGTTCAGGCCACTGCCTACGGCAATGGTGGCTTGCTTGTGCGTCATAATCATTTCTTCCTGACGAAATGCGGAGGATGAGGGTGTCAAGAGTAACGCCCGGAGTTATAGACGTCAATACATCTGGACATCTAAACTTCTTTGCGTATAGATTGAGCAACAGAGCAATACCCGCTAAAATTATGGCGTTAATGAAGATGTCAGGCAGATCTGTCGCGCTGAGGTTATTGAGCGCAAGGTGACAAAACGAATAATGCCGCGGGAGAAATCGTGAGATATCCCTGTCAAATTCCGACATTTATTTAGTGAGAACAGTGAAAATCGGGCATAATCACGCGGTTTTCAGAATTTTATTTTTTGATAAATTTAAGGTGTCCCATGGCTGAGTGGAACGGCGAATATGTCAGCCCTTACGCTGAACACGGTAAGAAAAGCGAACAAGTTAAGAAAATTACGGTATCCATTCCGCTGAAAGTCCTCAAAATTCTGACTGATGAGCGTACCCGTCGCCAGGTGAACAACCTGCGTCATGCGACCAACAGTGAATTATTGTGTGAAGCTTTCCTTCATGCCTTCACCGGTCAGCCTTTGCCGAATGACGAAGACCTGCGTAAAGAACGCAGTGACGAAATCCCGGAAGCGGCGAAGATCCTGATGCGTGAACTGGGTGTGGATCCTGATACCTGGGAATACTGATCGCAGCTGCACAGAGATATGCTGAAAGACCGTGCGACCCGTCGCGCGTTTTTTCAGTGTCTTTGTGAGAAAAGAAGGTTTGTCTGGCGGGAAGTGAAACGACAGGCAACAAAAAAGGCGCCTATGGCGCCTTTTTTTGCTCTCAAGCGTAGCTTATTTGCTGCTTGGAACGCTGAAACGCTTGTTGAAGCGGTCAACGCGGCCACCGGTAGCCACTTCACGTTGCTTACCAGTGTAGAACGGGTGACATTCGCCACAAACGTCCAGGTTCAGATCGTGACCCACAGTTGAGTGAGTTTTGATAACGTTACCGCATGAGCAGTTTGCAGTAACTTCTACGTATTTAGGGTGAATACCTTTTTTCATGGAAAACCTCTTCTTAAGGCCGCGTCGCTATCCAACCCTGTTCTGTCAGACACCACGCGTAGTGGATGATAGGCTTTGAGTACGAAATGCACCAAAGGCGGCGAATCATACAGAATCTCTGAGAACCGCGCAATGATGTTCATGCATTTCGAAGGACACAGTGTACACTATCTCGTCATTTTTTTATAGTCTGGATCCACAATGCCTGTTGCCCACGTTGCTTTACCTGTCCCGCTTGCCCGTACTTTCGACTATCTGTTGCCACCTGACATGGCGGTTTCAAAGGGTTGCCGGGTCAGTGTGCCTTTCGGTAAACGCGACGCTATCGGCATTGTCGTCAACGTCAGTGAATCCAGTGATTTTGGCCTGGATAAGCTGAAACCGGTACGCGAAGTGCTCGACAGTTCCAGTCTGTTTACCCCTGATTTGTGGCGCATTCTGTTCTGGGCAGCCGACTATTATCATTATCCGATTGGTGAAGTGCTTTTCCACGCGCTGCCGGTATTACTGCGCCAGGGGAAACCCGCCGAACTGACGCCGCTATGGCAATGGTTCGCCACCGAACAGGGGCGCGCTACGCCGCTCGACAGCCTCAAACGTGCGCCAAAACAGCAGCAGGCCATGGCTGCGCTGATGCAAAAGCCGCTGTATCGCCATCAGGTCGCCGATCTTGATCTCACGGATACGGCGTTGCAGGCGTTACGCGCCAAAGGTCTGACGGATTTACGCAGCATCGCGCCCGCCACGCTCGACTGGCGCAAAGATTTCTCGGTGGTCGGCGAGCGTTTACGGCTCAATACTGAACAGGCCACCGCCGTTGGCGCGATCCGCAGTGAAGATCAGCAGTTTTCCGCCTGGCTGCTGGCCGGTGTGACCGGTTCAGGTAAAACCGAAGTGTATCTGAGCGTACTGGAAAACATTCTGGCGCAGGGTCGTCAGGCGCTGGTGATGGTGCCGGAAATTGGCCTGACGCCGCAAACCATCGCGCGTTTTCGCGAACGTTTCAGCGCGCCGGTGGATGTGCTGCATTCCGGCCTGAACGACAGTGAGCGTCTCGCCGTCTGGCTGCGGGCGCGTAATGGCGAAGCAGGCATTGTGATTGGTACGCGCTCTTCGCTCTTTACGCCATTCGCACGTCTGGGCGTCATTATTATCGATGAAGAACACGACAGTTCTTATAAGCAGCAGGAAGGCTGGCGTTATCACGCCCGTGACCTGGCGGTATACCGCGCTCATGCGGAAAATATCCCGATTATTATGGGCTCTGCGACCCCTGCGCTGGAAACCCTGCACAACGTGGAACTGGGGAAATATCGCCAGCTCAAACTGACCAAGCGCGCCGGGAATGCCAAACTTGCCCGGCAGAATTTGCTGGATTTAAAAGGGTTGCAGCTGAAAGTCGGGCTGTCGCAGCCGCTGATCCAAAAAATGCAGGAACATCTGAAAGCCGATAATCAGGTGATGTTGTTCCTGAATCGCCGGGGTTATGCACCTGCACTGCTTTGCCACGAATGCGGCTGGATTGCCGAATGTCAGCGCTGTGACCACTATTACACCCTGCATCAGAATCAGCGCCAGCTGCGCTGCCACCATTGCGACAGCCAGCGCGCTGTGCCGCATCAGTGTCCGCACTGCGGATCGACACAACTGGTTTCCGTCGGTGTTGGTACCGAACAGCTGGAAAACGAACTCGCGCCGTTGTTCCCGGATACGCCCATCACGCGAATTGACCGCGATACCACCAGCCGTAAAGGCTCGCTGGAACAACATCTGAATGAAGTCCATCGCGGCGGCGCACGCATTCTTATCGGCACGCAGATGCTGGCGAAAGGGCATCACTTCCCGGACGTCACACTGGTGTCATTATTAGACGTCGACGGCGCGCTGTTCTCGGCGGACTTTCGTTCTGCCGAGCGCTTTGCCCAGCTTTATACTCAGGTTTCCGGTCGTGCCGGTCGTGCAGGGAAACAGGGTGAAGTCGTGTTGCAGACGCACCATCCGGAACATCCGTTATTGCAGGTTCTGTTACAGCAAGGCTATGACGAGTTCGCCAGACAAACGCTGGCGGAGCGCAAAAGCGTGTTTCTTCCTCCTTTTACCAGCCATATTCTGATCCGCTCTGAAGATCACGATAATCAGCAGTCCGCGCTGTTTCTCCAGCAGTTACGCAATTTGCTCGAATCCAGCCCGCTGAAAGATGATTCGCTGTGGATTTTAGGGCCGGTTCCCGCCTTGCAGCCTAAACGCAGCGGACGCTTCCGCTGGCAGTTGCTGCTACAGCATCCTTCACGGCGCGTTTTACAGCATCTGATCAAAAGTTCTCAGCCGTTGATTGCCAGCCTGCCGCAGGCTAAAAAAGTGAAATGGACGCTGGATGTGGACCCGATTGACAGCTGATCCCTTAAGGAAATCCGCATAATTAGTCAGGATTTCTGCGTGATGGATCGAAAAAAGCATCTGCATCACACTTTTAATGCAAATTAGGTAACAAATCCTACTCACATTCTGTTTAGAATGTGATGTGCTACACATCATCGGTAGCCAGGTGAGGAATGTTGATGTTGTTGTGTCAGTTTGATGCTGTTGCAAGGAGAGAGACGTTGGAGCACAAGAAAGAATTACCCGCCGCGACAATGAAAGATGTGGCTGAACAAGCAGGCGTTTCAACAGCAACGGTATCCCGCGCGTTAATGAATCCGGAGAAAGTCTCCGCCTCTACCCGTCAGAAGGTTGATCAGGCCGTCATGGCCGTGGGTTATTCTCCTCACGCCCTGTCCCGCAACCTGAAACGGAACGAATCGCGTACGATTTTGGTGATCGTCCCGGACATCTGCGATCCGTTTTTTTCAGACCTGATCCAGGGGATCGAACGCACAGCGGCTGAAAGCGGTTATCTGGTGCTCATCGGCGATTGCGCCCAACAGAATCAGCAAGAAAAAACCTTTATCAATCTGATCATTACCAAGCAAATTGACGGCATGTTGCTGCTCGGCTCCGATTTACCTTTCGACGCCAGCAAGGAAGAACAGCGCAATCTGCCACCGATGGTGATGGCTAACGAATTTGCGCCGGAACTGGAACTGCCAACGGTACACATCGACAACCTGACCGCCGCGTTTGAAGCCGTACATTATCTTCTCAAACTGGGACATCAGCGCATTGCCTGCATCGCCGGGCCGAAACATATGCCGCTGTGCCAGTACCGTTCACAAGGCTATGTGCAGGCACTGCGCCGTAACGGGCTAAGCGTCGAAAAACAGCTGACGGTAGACGGTGACTTTAGTTATGAATCCGGCGCACTGGCCGTTACCGAACTGATGTCGCTGCCGGAGCCGCCAACGGCGATTTTTTGTCATAACGATATTATGGCGATTGGCGCGATGTTCCAGGCGAAAAAAATGGGTCTGCGCGTCCCGGAGGATCTCTCGGTTGTCGGCTTCGATGACATCAAGGCCAGCCAGTATACCGATCCTCCGCTGACCACCGTCGCGCAGCCAAGATTCCAGCTTGGTCGTCAGGCCATGTTATTATTACTTGAGCAGTTACAGGGAAATCAGGTACAAAGCGGTTCATTGCTGCTCGACAGCGAACTGGTTGTGCGTGAAAGCACCGCCGCGCCCAAAGCATGAGTCAGTTTTGATGGCTGTTCAGTGATTTTAATTTCAGTAAATGTTCAGGGTTGAGTAACATGACGCACTTCTTCATTCATCACGACACAGCGAAACGATAGTGGCACAAAGAGACTATGTAAGCCGTGGGCGCTCAGGAGCGCGGCGGAAAAGTACCAGCCGGAGTAAAAAACGCAGTTCCCCAACGATCTCCAAAACCATGGTGGTGTTAGCCGTTGCGGTGCTGGTGGTGTTTGTCGGTGGCCTCTATTTTATTGCGCACAATAAACATGAAGAAGCGGTGGTATTGCCGACGCATCCTGTCCGTCCGGGTAATGGATTGCCACCTAAGCCAGAAGAACGCTGGCGCTACATCAAAGAGCTGGAAAACCGCCAGATGGGCGTGACCACGCCAACCGAGCCGACGGCCGGTGGCCAGGTGGAATCCAAGACGCAGCTGACACCGGAACAACGTCAGTTGCTCGAGCAGATGCAGGCCGATATGCGCCAGACGCCGACACAATTGTCGGAAGTGCCGTATAACGACCCGAATCAGGCGACACAAACGCGTACAGCGCCAGCACAGCGCCAGGTTCAGCAACAACAGCCGACGTACGCGCAGCAGCAACCGGTACAAACTCAGCCGCGTCAGGTGCAGCCAACGTATACGCCGCAAACGCAGCCGGTACGTGCGCCGCAGGCTCAGGTGCAAACACAGGCCGTTCAGCCAAAACCGAAACCACAGGTCAAAGAACCGGTGAAAGAGGTGCCGAAAGAAGTGGCGAAACCGCAACAACCGGCGGCAATCACGCAGGTCGCACCAGAAAAACCGAAAGCGCAGGAAAAAACTCAGCACTTTGTGGTTCAGTGCGGTTCGTTCAAAGGGTCTGAGCAGGCGGAATCCCAGCGCGCCAAGCTGGCATTCGAAGGTTTTGAAGGCCGGATCACCACCGGCGGTGGCTGGAGTCGCGTCGTCATCGGCCCGTACAACAGCCGTTCTGGTGCTGACAGCACACTATCGCGCCTCAAAGGCGCTGGCATCTCCGGTTGCATTCCCGTCGCAACCGGGGGTTGAAAACCCGTAATCCTTCCCCAATCTATACTTTCAATATGCCCCGTAAGTTTGTGAGACACGCTCAGTGTCTCACAAACCTGCGGGGATCTTTTCCGTCTGCAACGAGGAACCGCTCGTGACAACAATTGTAAGTGTACGCCGCAACGGCAAGGTCGTTATTGGTGGTGATGGCCAGGCCACATTGGGAAATACCGTCATGAAGGGCAACGTCAAAAAAGTACGTCGCCTGTATAACGACAAAGTGATCGCCGGTTTTGCTGGCGGTACTGCTGATGCCTTCACGCTGTTTGAGCTGTTCGAACGCAAACTGGAAATGCACCAGGGTCATCTGGTGAAAGCCGCCGTTGAACTGGCAAAAGACTGGCGTACTGACCGTATGTTACGTCGTCTGGAAGCCCTTCTGGCCGTGGCCGATGAAAACGCATCCCTTATCATCAGCGGTAACGGTGACGTTATACAGCCTGAAAACGATCTGATCGCGATTGGTTCCGGTGGCCCGTACGCGCAAGCGGCAGCCCGTGCATTGCTGGAAAACTCAGAGCTTGAAGCACGCGACATCGTCGAAAAATCGCTGAGCATCGCCGGTGACATCTGCATCTACACCAACCAATTCCACACTATCGAAGAATTGTCTTCTAAAGCGTAAGGATCGAAAATTATGTCTGAGATGACCCCGCGCGAGATTGTCAGCGAGTTAGACAGCTACATCATTGGCCAGGATAAAGCGAAACGCGCCGTGGCCATTGCTTTGCGTAACCGCTGGCGCCGTATGCAGCTTGATGAAGCGCTGCGCCACGAAGTCACCCCGAAAAATATTCTGATGATCGGCCCGACCGGTGTCGGTAAAACCGAAATCGCGCGTCGCCTGGCCAAACTGGCTAATGCGCCGTTCATCAAAGTTGAAGCGACCAAATTCACCGAAGTGGGTTATGTCGGTAAAGAAGTAGACTCTATTATCCGCGATCTGACCGATTCCGCCGTGAAAATGGTGCGCCTGCAATCGATCGAGAAAAACCGTTATCGCGCCGAAGAAATGGCTGAAGAGCGCATTCTCGACGTGCTGATCCCGCCAGCGAAAAATAACTGGGGACAGGCCGACGAAGCGCAGGAACCTTCTGCTGCACGCCAGAACTTCCGCAAGAAACTGCGTGAAGGCCAGCTCGACGATAAAGAAATCGAAATCAGTCTGGCATCCGGTCCGATGGGCGTTGAAATCATGTCCCCTCCGGGCATGGAAGAAATGACTAATCAGCTCCAGTCGATGTTCCAGAGCATGGGTGCTCAGAAACAGAAACCGCGCAAACTGAAAATCAAAGAAGCGTATAAGCTGCTGATTGAAGAAGAAGCAGCAAAACTGGTGAACCCGGAAGAGCTGAAAGAACAGGCAATCGAAGCCGTTGAACAGCACGGTATCGTGTTCATCGATGAGATCGATAAAATCTGTAAACGCGGCGGCCAAAGCTCCGGTCCTGACGTTTCCCGTGAAGGTGTTCAGCGCGACCTGCTGCCACTGGTAGAAGGCTGCACGGTTTCGACCAAGCACGGCATGGTGAAAACGGATCACATCCTGTTTATCGCCTCCGGTGCTTTCCAGACTGCCAGCCCGTCAGACCTGATCCCTGAATTGCAGGGCCGTCTGCCAATCCGTGTGGAACTGCAGGCGCTGTCGACTGAAGACTTCGAGCGCATCCTGACCGAGCCGAGTGCTTCGCTGACTCATCAGTACAAAGCATTGATGGCGACCGAAGGCGTGACCATTGATTTCACGGCTGACGGTATCCGTCGTATTGCCGAAGCAGCATGGCAGGTGAACGAAACCACCGAGAACATTGGTGCACGTCGTCTGCATACCGTTCTGGAGCGTTTGATGGAGGATATCTCCTATGACGCGAGTGAAAGTAACGGAATCTCTATAAACATTGATGCAGATTATGTTAGAAGCCACCTTGACCAGCTGGTAGCTGATGAAGATCTGAGCCGTTTTATCTTATAATTTGCTCATACGTTCCGAAAGTGATCTTCAGGGAGGCGTTTGCCTCCCTGATTTTTTTTAGATTTCGGACTGATTCTTCACCTGAGCGAAATCACCTATGAGCACAATGACTCCCTGCACCCCGACAACGCCTGCCCGCGCGTGGCTGGAAAGCCTGCGTCCAAAAACGTTGCCCCTGGCTTTTGCCTCTATCGTCATGGGGTCTGCCATTGCCAGCCTGCAAGGCGTTTTCCATCCGCTTATCGCGCTTCTGGCACTTCTGACTGCCGGATGTCTGCAAATTTTGTCGAATCTGGCAAATGACTATGGCGACGCCGAAAAAGGCAGCGATACCCCCGATCGCGTCGGGCCATTGCGCGGTATGCAAAAAGGCCTGATTACGGCCGCACAAATGAAGCGCGCCATCATGCTGACTATTGCGCTGACCATCGTTTGCGGGATTGCACTGATTGCCGTTGCCTGCCACAAACCGAGCGACGTGGTAGGTTTTCTGATCCTCGGTCTGCTCTCGATTGGCGCCGCCATCACCTATACCGTCGGCACGCGCCCTTACGGTTACATGGGACTGGGTGATATTTCCGTGCTGATTTTCTTCGGCTGGATAAGCGTCGCGGGCACATTCTATTTGCAGGCGGGTTATTTCGACTGGATCGTGATGTTACCGGCGACGGCGACCGGTTTGCTCTCGACCGCGGTGCTCAATATCAATAATTTGCGCGATATCGAAACCGACAGTGCGAATGGCAAGAACACGCTGGCTGTACGTCTCGGCCCGGTCAATGCCCGCCGCTATCATGCAACCATTTTGACGGCCGCTGTCGTGTGTCTGGCGATATTCTCCGCCGTGCATCTGCATCACTGGACTGGCTGGTTGTTTATTCTGGCGATTCCGATGCTGGCAAAACACGTCCTGCGTGTGATGCGCGCTAAAACATCCACCGAAGTACGTCCCCTTCTGGAACATATGGTAAAAGCGGCGTTACTGACTAACGTCTTGTTTGCAATGGGTCTGTTGCTGAACTGAGTAAAGTTGGCCTGATGTGCGTTTATCGGGCTGCTTTTCACATTTAACAATTGATGATTTTGCCAACATCTGCCGGAAAGGGATATACTGAACACTCATGCAGCAACCAGATGAAATCCTATGAAATACGATACTTCCGAACTTTGCGACATCTACCATGAAGAAGTGAATGTCGTCGAACCCCTGTTCTCCAACTTTGGCGGCCGTACTTCATTTGGCGGGCAAATCACGACAGTGAAATGCTTTGAAGATAATGGCTTGCTTTATGACCTGCTGGAAGAAAATGGCCGTGGCCGCGTGTTAGTGGTCGATGGCGGCGGCTCTGTTCGTCGCGCATTGCTGGATGCCGGACTGGCACGCCAGGCATTGCAAAACGAATGGGAAGGCATTGTGATTTACGGTGCTGTCCGTCAGGTAGACGATCTGGAAGAGCTCGACATCGGCATTCAGGCGATGGCAGCCATTCCTGCGGGCGCAGGCAGTGAAGGGATCGGCGAAAGCGACATTCGTGTCAATTTTGGCGGCGTCACCTTCTTCTCCGGCGATCATCTGTATGCCGACAATACCGGCATCGTGTTGTCAGAAGATCCGCTCGATATTGAGTAAACCGCTGTTTTCAGCCACAAAAAAGGACGCCGAGGCGTCCTTTTTCATTGAATGGCGGAAGTACTCAGACTTCTTCCATTTTTCCCAACAGTGCACGCAGACGATCCTGCCAGACGTGTTGTTCTTCTTTCAGCTGCGCGTTTTCACGCACCAGAGACTCGTGATTGCCGCTGGCCTGCTGAACTTCCTGAGACAAGGTATTGTTCTGCTCTTTCAGTTCTTCGATTTCCATCTGCAACAGAGTGATGGTATCAATCGCTTGCTGAACTTTAGCTTCTAATTTCTCAAATACTTCAAATGACATTTTTCGGTCCCCTTATGTTCGCAAGGCGCACATCTTATGTTCTGCCGCATCGTCCGGACACGGCTCAAAAATTCCTGCACTCCGTCGATTTTCATAACGAATTCAATTCAAAATTTCGTATAAACGTCGGGTGTCTTAACGGGTGATTGTATGTAGCCAGCTTTGCCCTGTCTACCCAGAACCCCTTTATCCACGCAGTCTGTTGCAATTTAACAGTGCCGGGTATCAGGAAATGCTTAAAAAGCGGTGCCTCTTACCAGAAATCGTCCTTAATACCGAATAACCTTAGCCGCCGTAGTGCCATGCGGCGGGGTGTTCGTTTGGCTCAAACGCCCGTATAAAATGTTAAACCCTGTGCTTTTTGCTCTACATCAAGTTAAGCCAATACGCGAAATCGCTCATTTTTATGACACGACACACAAAATTTGATTTCGCTATTTCTCGTTTATGCTCGTTAACGATAAATTCACATTACGTTCTCATTTAATGATGAACGTCAAAATCCGATTACGTTCACGTACGCACGACAGAAAAATTATAACTAACCATTAACATCATCCTTAGCAGGATCAAACTATGAGCCAAACCATGAGTTCCACATTAAAAGGTCAGTGCATCGCTGAGTTTCTGGGTACCGGGCTTATCATTTTCTTCGGTGCGGGCTGTGTTGCTGCGCTGAAACTTGCCGGAGCATCCTTTGGCCAGTGGGAAATCAGTATCGTCTGGGGATTTGGTGTGGCAATGGCCATCTACCTGACTGCCGCGATTTCAGGCGCACACCTGAACCCGGCTGTAACCGTCGCCTTATGTTTGTTCGCGAACTTTGAAGGACGCAAAGTTCTGCCTTACATCATCGCACAGGTTGCAGGCGCCTTCTGTGCCGCCGCACTGGTCTACGGCCTTTATTACAATCTGTTCTTCGATTTCGAGCAAAGCCACAACATGGTGCGCGGCAGTGTCGAAAGTCTGGATCTGGCCGGTATCTTCTCGACCTATCCAAACCCGCACATCAGCGTATTACAGGCATTCTTCGTTGAAACCGTGATTACTGCAGTTCTGATGGCGCTGATCCTCGGCCTGACTGACGACGGTAACGGCCTGCCGCGTGGCCCGCTGGCACCGCTGCTGATCGGTATTCTGATTGCAGTTATCGGCGCATCAATGGGGCCACTGACCGGATTCGCCCTGAACCCTGCGCGTGACTTCGGTCCTAAACTTTTCGCCTACTTCGCTGGCTGGGGCAAAGTCGCCTTTACCGGTGCCCGCGATATCCCTTATTTCCTGGTGCCTATTTTCGGTCCGCTGGTGGGTGCTGCCCTGGGTGCCGCCGGTTATAAAGCGTTGATTAGTCGTCATTTGCCACATCAGATTAATGTGCCGGTTGAAGATAAAGCACCGCAGCCAACCAAACAGCGTAAGGCCTGATCGGCTAAACTGTTCCACAGCTTACTTATTCGCAGGATGAACATTATGTCAGCAGATACGACTCACGAAAAAAAATACATTGTCGCACTCGACCAGGGTACGACCAGTTCACGCGCCGTGGTTCTGGATCACGATGCCAACATCGTCAGCGTTTCACAGCGCGAATTCACCCAGATATACCCTAAATCTGGCTGGGTTGAGCATGACCCGATGGAAATCTGGTCTTCGCAAAGCTCGGTGCTGGTGGAAGTGCTGGCGAAAGCCGACATCAACTCTGATCAGATCGCCGGTATCGGTATCACCAACCAGCGTGAAACCACCATCGTGTGGGAAAAAGAAACCGGCAAGCCAATCTATAACGCGATTGTGTGGCAATGCCGCCGTACTGCTGACATCTGTGAAAAGCTGAAAAAAGATGGCATGGAAGAGTACATCCGTCATAACACCGGCCTGGTGGTTGACCCGTATTTCTCCGGCACCAAACTGAAATGGATCCTCGATCACGTTGAAGGCTCCCGCGAGCGTGCTAAACGTGGCGAACTGCTGTTCGGCACCGTTGACACCTGGTTAGTCTGGAAAATGACTCAGGGACGCGTTCACGTAACGGATTACACTAACGCCTCACGTACCATGCTGTTCAACATCCACGACCTGAAGTGGGATGACCGTATGCTGGAAGCGCTGGATATTCCGCGTGAAATGCTGCCGGAAGTGCGTCCTTCTTCTGAGATTTACGGCCAGACCAACATTGGTGGTAAAGGCGGTACGCGTATTCCTATCGCCGGTATAGCAGGTGACCAGCAGGCAGCGCTTTATGGCCAGCTTTGCGTACAACCGGGTATGGCTAAAAATACTTACGGCACCGGCTGCTTCCTGCTGATGAACACCGGTACTGAAGCGGTCGCGTCTAAAAACGGTCTGCTGACCACCATCGCCTGCGGTCCGCGCGGCGAAGTGAACTACGCACTGGAAGGCGCGGTGTTTGTTGGCGGGGCTTCGATTCAGTGGCTGCGCGACGAACTGAAACTGATCAGCGACGCAACAGACTCCGAATACTTCGCCTCTAAAGTGAAAGACACCAACGGCGTTTACGTGGTACCGGCTTTCACCGGACTCGGTGCGCCTTACTGGGACCCGTATGCCCGTGGCGCCATTTTCGGTCTGAGCCGTGGCGCCAACAGCAACCACATCATCCGTGCAACACTGGAATCTATCGCTTACCAGACCCGCGACGTGCTGGATGCGATGCAGGCTGACTCAGGCACACGTCTGCAGGCGCTGCGTGTGGACGGCGGCGCGGTTGCCAACAACTTCCTGATGCAATTCCAGTCAGACATTCTGGGCACCCGCGTTGAGCGTCCGGAAGTGCTGGAAGTCACCGCGCTGGGTTCTGCTTTCCTCGCAGGTCTGGCCGTCGGCTTCTGGAACGATCTGGAAGAAGTGCGCAGCAAAGCCACTATCGAACGTGAATTCCGCCCAAGCATTGAAACGACGGAACGTAATGTCCGCTATAAAGGCTGGCAAAAAGCGGTGGCACGCGTTCGCTCGTGGGAAGATCACGACGAGTAATCGCCGGATATTATCGCCAACACCTTTCTGAAACTCCCCGCACGGGGAGTTTTTTTATGCCGATTCCCCGTTGTGCTAAAATCGCTCCACAGATGAGCCCTGCCTCACCGACCTCTTTTTTTCTTTCTACAGGCTTTCCAATGAAACGTGAATTAGCAATCGAGTTCTCCCGCGTGACCGAAGCTGCCGCGCTCGCCGGTTATAAATGGCTGGGCCGGGGTGATAAAAACCTCGCCGACAACGCTGCCGTTCAGTCCATGCGCATCATGCTCAACAAAGTCGATATCGACGGCACTATCGTCATTGGCGAAGGGGAAATTGATGAAGCGCCGATGCTGTATATCGGTGAAAAGGTCGGTACCGGGAATGGCGATGCGGTGGATATCGCGGTCGATCCGATTGAGGGTACGCGCATGACTGCAATGGGACAATCCAACGCACTGGCCGTTCTGGCCGTCGGCGACAAAGGGTCTTTCCTCAATGCGCCGGACATGTACATGGAAAAAATCGCCGTCGGGCCGGGTGCCAAAGGCGCTATCGATCTGAACCTGACGCTGGCTGAGAATCTGGCAAATGTCGCCAGAGCGCTGGATAAACCCCTGACAGAACTGACTGTGGCTGTTTTGGCGAAACCACGCCATGACGACGCTATCCGTGAAATGCTGGCCTCCGGCGTGCGTGTGTTCGCATTCCCGGACGGTGACGTGGCGGCAACTATTCTGACCTGTATGCCGGAAAGCGAAGTGGACGTGTTGTACGGCATCGGCGGCGCACCTGAAGGGGTGATTTCCGCTGCAGTGATCCGCGCGCTGGATGGTGATATGCAAGGCCGTTTACTGGCACGTCATCACGTGAAAGGCGATACACCGGAAAATCGCCGCATGGGCGAAGATGAGCTGGCGCGTTGCCAGGCGATGGGGATTGAAGCCGGTAAAGTGCTGCTGCTTGATGATATGGCGCGCAACGATAACGTGATTTTCTCCGCGACCGGCATTACCAAAGGCGATTTGCTGGAAGGCATCAGCCGCACGGGGAATATGGCGACCACCGAAACGCTGCTGATCCGCGGTAAATCCCGCACCATCCGTCGTATACGCTCGACGCATTATCTCGACCGTAAAGACGCCGCGTTGCACGAATTTATTATCTGACCGGATGCCTTAAAGACAAAAAGCAGAGCTCAGGCTCTGCTTTTTTTATGCGCCGGAAACAGTATCAGACCGTGTGGCCCTGCTCCTGCTGCCGGTTGGACATTGGCCACCAGCACAGCAAGATCAGCACCGCCATCGCAAACATCAGCAAGCCCAGACTGAACTGACCGGTTTGCGGCAACATCGCGGACATCCACGCCACCAGCCCTGAGCCCATATTTTGCAGGCCACCCACCAG
This sequence comes from Rahnella sp. ATs2, assembly GCF_051851855.1. Taxonomy (NCBI): domain Bacteria; kingdom Pseudomonadati; phylum Pseudomonadota; class Gammaproteobacteria; order Enterobacterales; family Yersiniaceae; genus Rahnella; species Rahnella sp. ATs2. The sequence goes on from NZ_JBLYPL010000029.1 coordinate 38,818, forward strand.
CGCACCCGCCGCACCCGCCAGATACGGAAAAGGCTCCATTGCACCGGTAGTTGCCAGTGGGAACAACATCCCAGCGCCGAAGAAGAACAGAGAAGCGGGAACGATCAGCGTCCAGATATTCATGATGCCCAGCCAGCCCGGGATCCACATCGCCAGCCCGGCCAGCAGACAACTGATGACCGAATGCCACATCAGCTGCTGGAAACTTTTTTCGGTACGCCCGGCATACCAGGCACCAAAGAATGCCGCGGGGATCGGCAGGATAAACAGGATGCTGACCATCACGCCGCTCAGTCCGAGAACACCGCCCATCAGCACGCCACAACTGGCTTCGAAGACCGCCACACCGGCCAGCGCACCCACCAGCATTACCAGATAGCGGCTGAAATTGGCGTCGGCCAGGAGTAAACGCAGGCTGGCGAGCATTTTACGCGGCGGATTATCAGCCGTGAATTCCGGACGGGTTTCCGGCAGCCAGCGGTACATAGAAAACGCCACGCCCGCGCACAGGATCAGCAGAAAACCAAAGCTTGCACGCCAGCCCAGCCACGCAGACAAAGCCCCGCCGATGACCGGCGCCAGCAGCGGACTCACCAGAATTCCCATGTTCAGCAGGCTGTTGGCATGACGCAATGCGCCGCCGCTGTACAAATCACGCGGCATAGTGCGCGCCATCACGCCCGCCACGCCGGTACCCAGCCCCTGAACCGCACTGGCCAGGATCAGCATATTCAGACTGGTCGACATCATTGCGCCCGCCGCGCCCATCAGGAAAATCATCAGACCTGTCAGGATCACCGGTCTGCGCCCGATGTTATCGGAGAGCGGTCCGTAAATCAGTTGTGAACCGCCGTACGTCAGCAGATAGGCCGCCATCACACGCTGCACGGCGCCGGGTTTCACCGCCAGACTGGTTGCCATATCCGCGATATTCGGCACATAAATGGTTTGCGCCATCTGGCCAACAGCGACCAGCAAAATCAGCATTACAAGCAGGTGAATGTTTTCCAGTTTTTTCATTTTTCAGTTCATTATCAGACAGTGATGGAAAAGTGCAGAACAAATAACCAGTAAAACCGGCCGCACGGGCGGCGGCGCATAAGTTAACAAATTAAGATGAATAAGCGAGTATCGCAGTGAACTATCCCGTCTGCAGACTGGCAGCAGGATAAGCCAGCGGTGTAACGCTGGGTGTACGAAAATCGATACTGGCTAACCAGAGCTGATCAGGCTGATAACATTTAACCGATAAGGGATCCGAAAAATTTGAAATAAAATCAGGCCTCAATTTCGGTATTCATGAATAAATCAGGAACAACGGGAGTTTTTATGGCTGATTGGGTGACGGGAAAAGTCAAAAAAGTTGAGCACTGGACAGACAATTTGTTCAGCATCACGGTCAATGCACCGGTCGATCCTTTTACCGCAGGTCAGTTCGCCAAACTCTCTCTGGATATCGATGGCGAACGCGTTCAGCGTGCCTATTCGTATGTGAATCCGCCCTCCAGCAACGAACTGGAGTTCTATCTGGTCAATGTGCCGGAAGGAAAGCTCAGCCCGCGCCTGCACGTGATGCAGCCGGGTGACGAAATTAATATCACCAAAGAAGCCGCAGGTTTTTTCGTCATCGAAGAAGTGCCGGAATGCGACACGTTGTGGATGCTGGCAACCGGCACGGCAATCGGGCCGTATCTGTCGATTTTGCAGGAAGGGCTCGGGCTGGAGCGGTTCAAAAATATTGTTCTGGTTCACGCTGCACGCTTCGCGGCTGACCTGAGTTACCTGCCACTGATGCAACAGCTTCAGCGTCGCTATGAAGGTAAATTACACGTTCAGACCGTGGTCAGCCGCGAAGAGATTGCCGGTTCGCTGAGCGGTCGCGTACCGGCGCTGATTGAAAACGGCACGCTGGAAAGCGCTGTCGGCCTGAAGATGCTGGCAGAAGACAGCCATGTGATGCTGTGCGGAAACCCGCAAATGGTGCGCGATACCCAGCAAGTCCTGAAAGACACGCGGGGTATGCGCAAGCATCTCAAACGCAAGCCGGGCCACATGACCAGCGAGCATTACTGGTAAGCCTGTTCCTGCAAAACTAGCGGAATTTAACGTCATCCGGTTCCGGGCCAAAACGATTTGTGCCCGGCGTACCGACAAACGCGCCGCAGTCGATAATCAGCATGATGAAAATCACGGATGGCGCCAGACGGCCTAACACCCAGCTCCAGGTTTGCGGCATTGCCGCTGCCCAGTTTCCGGCCACCAGCATCCACGCCAGCACAAACAGCAATGCCCACCAGGCGGATTTATTGCGATCATGCAATCTTTTCACCAGCACCGCCGCGGTCGGCCACAGTAATACGACCAGCGCAAAACCGGCGGTCTGATAGGTAATCCATTCCTGTGCGGCAAAAAAGAAATCAGCCACCATCAGAATCAGCCAGCTGACCATCCAGAGCCAGAAATCGCGGCGACCCAGGCGGCCGTTAAAAGAAAACAGTGCATGCTGTAACGTCATTGACAGTCCGTTCCGTAAAGTCCAATGGGAGTAAATTGTTAAATCAAGCGGAGTGTAACCCACAGGCAGCGGCCGCGAGAATCTTTACGCTCTCCTTTTGACATTACCCCCCGTTCCCCGCTTTAATCGGTCTGTTGAAACAAAATAAGAAATGCCCTATGACTGTTGCTCAATCTTTATTACGTCTGGCGCTGCCCGCGCTGTTGATACTGGCTTGCCAGAATGTCGCGCTTGCCGACCCGCCGGCCGATCACTCAGGCGCGGAAGAAATGCCCAAAGCTCCTTACCTGCTGGCTGGCGCACCGACGTTTGAAACGACACTGATCAATTTCCGCGCCAAATACAATGAAGCCAATCCGACCCAGCAGATCGGCGAGTTTCGTTCTATCAGCGATAAATCGCCGAACAGTTCCCTGACCCGGGCCGCCAGCAAGATTAACGAAAATCTTTACGCCTCGACGGCGCTGGAAAAAGGCACCGGCAAAATCAAAACGCTGCAAATTACCTATTTGCCGATTCAGGGTGCCGAAGAGAAAGCCGCGCGCGCGCTGGCGATCAGCTACATGGCAAACCTGATGCGTCAGTTTGACGCCACACTTTCTGCACCACAAAGCGTGGCGAAAGTGACGTCCATGGTTGAGAAAGGTAAAGGTCAGCAGTTTTATAAGCAGGAAGTAGGCGCGGTGCGTTTTGTGATTTCAGACAATGGCGAAAAAGGTCTGACATTCGCCGTGGAGCCGGTCAAGCTTGCGCTGGCTGAGCCGTGAGATGACGGCTTTTAATGACAAAAAGCAAAGCCTTTACGTCCAATGATCTCTATACTGTTGCACAGGTAATCTGCTTATTTGGCAGAAATTTTAATCGACACTCGCGTCCCCTTTTGGAGGAAAAAACATGCGACATCCATTAGTGATGGGTAACTGGAAGCTTAACGGCAGCACCCACATGGTTAACGAACTGATTGCTGCTCTGCGTACTGAACTGAGCACAGTAGTAGGTTGTGGCGTTGCGATTGCTCCACCAGAAGTTTACCTGTCACAGGCTAAACACGCTCTGGCTGGCAGCCGTATCGCGCTGGGTGCTCAGAACGTTGATGCTAACCTGTCCGGCGCATTCACCGGTGAAATCTCTGCCGACATGCTGAAAGACATCGGTGCGCAATACATCATCATCGGTCACTCAGAACGCCGCACTTACCACAAAGAAAGCGACGAGTTCATCGCGAAGAAATTCGGCGTGCTGAAAGAAGCGGGTCTGATCCCTGTTCTGTGCATCGGTGAAACCGAAGCAGAAAACGAAGCAGGCAAAACTGAAGCCGTTTGCGCTAAGCAACTGGATGCGGTTCTGAACACTCTGGGCGCGAAAGCATTCGAAGGCGCTGTTATCGCTTACGAACCAGTTTGGGCGATCGGTACCGGTAAATCTGCAACTCCTGCGCAAGCTCAGGCTGTTCACAAATTCATCCGTGACCACATCGCGAAACAAGATGCTGCGGTTGCTGAACAAGTGATCATCCAGTACGGCGGTTCCGTTAACGCGGCTAACGCTGCTGAGCTGTTCACCCAGCCAGACATCGATGGCGCACTGGTTGGCGGCGCATCACTGAAAGCGGATGCTTTCGCAGTGATCGTGAAAGCGGCTGCAGAAGCTAAACAAGCGTAAGCCTGTTTTTTTCTTCTGCGCAAAAAAAACCCCGGCATGCCGGGGTTTTCTTTTTTGGTTGCAAAGAGAGTTATTTGCGAAAGACCTGTCTGTAAAACGTCATTAACGCTTAGAGATCTGATCAAAAATACCGTCTGTCGCGAAATGGTCTTTCTGCGCCTGTGCCCAGGTACCTGCAACCTGATCAATGGTGAACAGTTTCAGTTTCGGGAATTCAGAAGCGAATTTCTTTTCGACTTGCGGATCACGAGGGCGGTAATAGTTTTCTGCCGCGATAGTCTGGCCTTCCGGTGAATACAGATACTTCAGATAAGCATCCGCCACAGTGCGGGTATCACGTTTATCCACCACTTTATCGACCACAGAAACCGTTGGCTCAGCCAGAATAGATTCGCTTGGCGTCACGATTTCAAACTTATCTTTACCGACTTCTTTGGTCGCCAGCAACGCTTCGTTTTCCCACGCAATCAGCACATCACCGATACCGCGCTCAACGAAAGTATTGGTTGCGCCACGCGCGCCGGAATCCAGCACTTCGACGTTTTTATACAATGCTTTCACGAAATCCTGAGCCTTCGCTTTATCATTGTTGTTGTGATGCAGTGCATAGCCCCATGCTGCGAGATAGTTCCAGCGCGCACCGCCTGACGTTTTAGGGTTCGGCGTGATAACCGACACACCCGGCTTGATCAAATCATTCCAGTCGTGAATTTGTTTCGGATTGCCTTTGCGCACCAGGAAAACAATGGTGGACGTATAAGGTGCAGAGTTGTCCGGCAGACGGGTGATCCAGTTTTTATCGATACGGCCGCGCTCGGCAATAGCATCAACGTCATAAGCCAGCGCCAGTGTTACCACATCCGCTTCAATGCCGTTAATAACAGACGTGGCCTGTTTTCCTGAACCGCCATGTGACTGACGCACGGTCACGGTATCGCCAGTTTTAGCCTGCCAGTATTTGCTGAACGCTTTGTTGTATTGTTCATAGAACTCACGCGTTGGATCGTATGACACGTTCAGAATCTGAATATCTTTGGCAATTGCTCCGGTTGCCACCAACAGTAATCCCAAACCTACAGCCCATTTACGCATCGTACTCTCCCGAGATAGTTTCTATGGATTTCATTTATTTGTTCGTTAAGGAGAGCGTGCCAGATAAAAATGAAACGTATAAAGAATAAAAGGTTTTTTTCTATTACTTTCTGGAATAAACAAAAGACGGGCGAAAAAAAACCTCCCGTAAAGGAGGTTCTTTGGATTGCGTAATCAACTGTATCAGAACAGTTTTTTCGCAGTGTCGTACCAGTCTTCTTTGAATTTGCTTTTCTTATTCTCTGGTGCGATACAAACCGAGATCAGCTCGTGAACCATTTTCTCGTTTTCTACGCCGACACAGAAACCGCCCTGAGAATAGTCGCGGCCTTCTTCCAGCAGCAGGTCAACAGCATAAGCGCCCATGCGGGAAGCTAAGATGCGGTCGTAAGCGACTGGCGCACCACCACGCTGAATGTGACCTAATACCGTGCCACGCGTTTCGCGGCAGGTTTCTTTCTCAATGTATTTGGCCAGCTCTTCGATGTTATCTAACTTCTCAGTGATGGCGACGATCGCGTGTTTTTTACCTTTCGCGATGCCTGCTTTGATTTCAGCAACCAGATCATCACGTTTGAATTCAACTTCCGGGATAGCGATAAATTCGCAACCACCGGCAATCGCAGCCGCCAGAGTCAGGTCGCCGCAATAACGGCCCATCACTTCAACGATGGAGATACGCTGGTGTGAAGAGGAGGTATCACGCAGACGGTCAATCGCTTCTACCACAGTGCCCAGCGCCGTGAAGAAACCGATGGTGTAGTCAGTACCGGCAACATCGTTATCGATAGTGCCTGGCAGGCCGATACAACGGATGCCGCCTTCTTTGGTCAGCAAGTCTGCACCTGCATAAGAACCGTCACCACCGATAACCACCAGGCCATCAATACCGCGGTCTTTCATATTCTGCAGCGCCACTTTACGCATTTCCGGGTCACGGAATTCCGGGAAACGAGCTGAACCCAGGAAAGTACCGCCGCGGTTAATCATGTCTGAAACGCTGTAGCGATCCAGTTTGCGCATGCGGTTTTCGTACATGCCGAGGTAGCCATCTTCAATACCGTAGACTTCTAAATCTGCAGATAAAGCGGAGCGGACAACGCCACGGATCGCAGCATTCATGCCTGGGGCATCGCCACCACTTGTCAGTACACCAATTTTTTTGATCATGACTACCTCTGAACTTGTAGATGCAATTTCTTAAGAATCTTGAGCCAGCCTGTTGGGCGAATTTTTCTTGTGCAGCCAAAAGGGCTTACTAGCGTTTGAGCCTATAGTATAACAAAACACCGGTGCTGAATTGATTCAAGTCAGCAAGAATACGCATACACTGCTCTGTACTTCGCAATTTACTGATTCATACGGCTTTTACAAGATATTTCCCGTTCGTTACGCGCAGATTTCCACCTTGTTAATTTCCGCTTTTGTGAACCCATCCCAAATTGCAGGCAAAAAAAACCCCACCTTTCGGCGGGGGAAGACAGGGATGGTGTCTATGGCAAGGAAAAACAGGGATCTTACTCGGTCGTGCTGGTACTACTCGTCTTCTGGGCAGAAGAGGGCTGTAATCCAGATAACTGCTTACGCATCTGTTGCATGCGCTGCTCATGTTTCTGGTTCAATACGTCTTTTTGCTCAGGCGTCAGCAGATTAAACATCTGGTTGCGGATGCGGGCCATTTCGACCTGACGATCCACCTGTTCCTGAGCCATTAATTCGGCTTGTGCCCGGACTGCGGCCTGATCAAACTTTTCGGCGGTAACCAACCTGTGCATCGTTTCTATCTGTTCTACATTTACATGAGGCAGATCTTTACGAGCCTGGTGCATCAGGTCACGCATTTGCTGGCGCTGCTGCTCAGTGAGATTTACACCATCAAACATGGTGTTGCGTTCCTGAGGCTTATCCAACATCGTGCTATCATGTTCTGCTGGCATCGCCGACACTGGTTTTGCGCCATCTGCTAAAACGACACCTGAACTCAGCGTCAGAAGCGTGGCCAAACCGAATGAAGCTGCCTTAAACATCACATACTCCTAAAGTCTTTATCGCTTCATCGCGAATCATTGAAAAGCAGTCTAAACCTGCTGCTGCAAACAAGCGTCAGTGCTTGTAAAAGTACGTAAAGTCATGGAATAGCGGCAATTGATGACGTATTTTGCGTCTAGAGGTAAATACAATGAATAAAATTTTGTTGGTTGATGACGACCGTGAACTGACTTCACTTTTGAAAGAATTGCTCGAAATGGAAGGCTTTAATGTTGTGGTGGCTTACGACGGTGAGCAGGCATTAGAGAAAATCGATAATACCATCGATCTTCTGTTACTTGACGTGATGATGCCGAAGAAAAACGGCATTGAAACCCTTAAAGAATTACGCCAGCGCCACCAGACGCCAGTGATTATGTTAACCGCTCGCGGCAGTGAATTAGACCGTGTTCTTGGCCTCGAACTGGGTGCCGATGACTATCTGCCAAAACCGTTTAATGACCGCGAACTGGTTGCCCGGATCCGGGCGATGTTGCGCCGTTCCAACTGGAGCGAGCAGCAGCAAACCAATGAGAACAACGGTTCACCGACGCTGGAAGTCGATGGCTTGCAGCTGAATCCGGGCCGTCAGGAAGCCAGCTTTAATGGCGAAGCGCTGGATCTAACCGGTACCGAATTTACCCTGCTGTATTTACTGGCAAAACATCTCGGACAGGTCGTTTCCCGCGAACATCTGAGCCAGGAAGTATTGGGTAAACGCCTGACACCGTTTGACCGTGCGATTGATATGCACATCTCTAATTTACGCCGTAAATTGCCCGATCGTCAGGACGGACATCCGTGGTTTAAAACCCTGCGCGGACGCGGTTATCTGATGGTTTCTGCTTCATGATAAACAGCCTTACGGCACGTATTTTTGCCATTTTCTGGTTTACGTTAGCCCTGGTGCTAATGCTGGTATTGATGGTGCCGAAACTCGATTCACGCCAGATTACGCCGTTGCTCGATAACGAACAACGGCAGGGCCTGATGATTGAACAGCACGTCGAAGCTGAGCTGGCGACCGATCCTGCCAATGATCTGATGTGGTGGCGCAGACTGTTCCGCGCTATCGACAAATGGGCTCCGCCGGGTCAGCGTTTGTTGCTGGTCACCAGCGAAGGGCGCGTGATTGGCGCTCAGCGCAATGAAATGCAGATTGTACGTAACTTTATCGGTCAGTCTGATAACTCAGATCGTCCGAAAAAGAAAAAATATGGCCGTGTGGAAATGGTCGGGCCCTTCTCGGTTCGTGATGGTGAAGACAATTACCAGCTTTACCTGATGCGCCCTGCCAGCAGTTCTCAGTCTGATTTTATCAACCTGATGTTCGACCGCCCTCTGCTTCTGCTTATCGTCACTATGCTCATCAGCGCCCCGCTGTTGCTCTGGCTGGCGTGGAGCCTGGCGAAACCTGCGCGTAAGTTGAAAAACGCCGCAGATGACGTTGCACGCGGCAATCTCAAGCAGCATCCGGAGCTCGAAGCCGGCCCGCAGGAATTCCTTGCGACCGGTGCCAGTTTCAACCAGATGGTCAGCGCTCTCGAACGAATGGTGACGGCGCAACAACGGCTGATATCTGATATCTCACATGAACTTCGTACCCCGCTGACGCGTCTGCAACTGGCTACCGCGCTGATGCGCCGTCGCCATGGCGAAGGCAAAGAGCTGCAACGCATTGAAAATGAAGCGCAACGTCTTGATGGTATGATCAATGACTTACTGGTGTTATCCCGCAGCCAGCACAAAAATGAGCTGTCGCGCGAAACCCTGAAAGCCAATGAACTGTGGGAAGGTGTGATTGACGATGCGCAGTTTGAAGCCGAACAGATGGGCAAAACCCTTGAGGTCACGTCACCGCCTGGTCCGTGGAAACTGATCGGCAACGCTGCGGCACTCGACAGCGCACTGGAAAATATTGTGCGTAATGCCCTGCGTTATTCGCATCATCACATTGCGCTGAACTTCGCCCACGACAGCGAAGGCATCACCATCACCGTTGATGACGACGGTCCTGGCGTGAGTGAAGAAGATCGTGAGCAGATTTTCCGTCCGTTCTACCGGACTGATGAAGCGCGTGACCGTGAATCCGGCGGTACCGGCCTTGGGCTGGCTATCGTGGATACTGCGGTTCAGCAGCACAGAGGCAAAGTCAGAGCCGAGGACAGCCCGCTGGGCGGCCTTCGTTTGATTATCTGGCTGCCGCTGCACCAGCGCTAAGTTTCTGCTATTCTGCGTCCCTCTATCAGGGGGACGCATGCTTAACATCGTTTTATTTGAACCAGAAATCCCGCCAAATACCGGCAATATTATCCGCCTGTGTGCCAACACCGGATGTCAGCTTCACCTCATCGAACCTTTAGGTTTCGGCTGGGACGATAAACGTCTGCGCCGCGCCGGGCTCGATTACCATGAATTCGCCCATATTAAGCATCACGCCAATTATGACGCGTTCCTCAGCAGCGAAAATCCACAACGTCTTTTTGCACTGACGACCAAAGGTACGCCCGCGCACAGCGCCGTCAGCTATCAGGATAATGATTTCCTGCTGTTCGGCCCTGAAACACGTGGTCTGCCAGCATCCATTCTGGATAATCTGCCCGCACAGCACAAAATCCGTATTCCGATGCTCGCAGAAAGCCGCAGCATGAACTTGTCGAATGCTGTTTCAGTGGTGGTGTACGAAGCCTGGCGCCAGCTGGGATATCCGGGCGCATTGCTTAAAGAATAGCGTTGTGGAAATGAAGACGATGGCATGCAGAATGATGCCATCGGACATACCTGTCAGATACCGTCGCCGAATTCAAAACCCTGCGCAATACCGTTGAAATGCTGATCCATATCCATGGAAGGACGCTCGCTTTCCGGACGCCCGACAATACGCGCCGGTACGCCTGCAGCGGTGGTATGCGGAGGAACGGATTGCAACACGACTGAGCCAGCCCCGATTTTTGCGCCAGCACCCACTTCGATATTACCGAGTATTTTCGCACCGGCACCAATCATGACGCCTTCACGAATTTTAGGGTGACGGTCGCCGCAGGTTTTACCGGTACCGCCGAGGGTAACGGATTGCAAAATCGACACGTCGTTCTCAACGACAGCCGTTTCACCGATGACAATTCCGGTCGCATGGTCAAACATGATGCCGCAACCAATGCGCGCTGCCGGATGAATATCTACGCCGAAAGATACTGAAATCTGATTCTGGAAATAAATCGCCAACGCTTTACGATCCTGCTTCCACAGCCAGTTACCGATACGGTAAGCCTGAAGTGCGTGGAAACCTTTCAGATAGAGCAGCGGAGTCGAATATTTATCCACCGCCGCATCGCGCTGATGCACAGCCAGAATGTCGCGGGCAGCGGACAAGATCATTTGTTCGTCGTTGCGATAGGCTTCTTCAACCACTTCACGGATAGCCATCGCGGGCATAATCGGATTGCCCAGCTTATTGGCCAGAATGTAGCTCAGCGCGCCGCCCAGCGTTTCATGTTTAAGTAACGTCGCATGGAAAAAACTCGCCAGCATCGGTTCACACTCAGCCAGTGCTCTCGCTTCTGATTTAATGTTATTCCAGACCAGCTCTAATTCTTCTAGCGACATCACTTTTCCTTACGACTTTGCAAGTTCGGGTAATAAAAAGCCGCCCTGTCGGGAACACCAACAAGGTGGCTATACTTTATACGCCTTTCAGTGGCTGTGTTTTTCGTCCTTGCTCGCACGGGCAAGTAAACTGATCGCTGCTTCACGCGCATCTTTACCGCAGTACAACACCTGGTAAATCTGTTCTGTGATTGGCATTTCAACGTTGTTACGCTGCGCCAGAGCCCGTACTTCTTTCGTATTGCGATAGCCTTCTACAACCTGGCCGATGGTGTCCTGAGCGGTCTGAACATCTTTGCCTTGTCCCAGCATAATGCCGAAACGACGGTTACGGGACTGGTTGTCTGTGCAGGTTAACACCAAATCACCCAGCCCTGCCATGCCCATAAATGTCGCAGGGTCAGCGCCCAAAGCGGCACCCAGACGCGTCATTTCAGCCAGTCCGCGGGTAATCAGCGCAGTTCGGGCATTAGCGCCAAAGCCAATACCATCTGACATTCCTGCACCAATGGCGATAACGTTTTTAATCGCACCACCCAGCTGAACGCCGATAAAATCCGGGTTGCTGTAGACACGGAAACTTTTGCCACAGTGCAGTAATTGCTGCAAATCGTCGGCAAACGTCGCATCGGTTGCGGCCAGAGAGATTGCCGTCGGCATACCTGCCGCGAGTTCTTTGGCGAATGTCGGCCCGGAAACCACGGCTAACGGAATGGCATCGCCGAGTTCTTCGCGCGCGACATCCTGCAACAGACGGCCGGTTTCCGCCTCCAGCCCCTTCGTCGCCCACACCACACGCGCATCAGGACGCAAGTGAGGTTTCAGCTGGCGCAATACGTCACCAAATACATGGCTGGGTACCACAACCAGCACATTACGGCTGGCGGCTAACGCGACAGACAGATTGGTTTCGAGCAACAGATTATCGGGGAACGGAACATCAGGAAGGAATTCCTGATTACAGCGGGCACGTTGTAAGGCGTTGATGTGGTCGGGATTATGTCCCCACAGCACAACGGGATGGCCATTTCTGGCGAGAGTAATCGCTAAAGCGGTGCCGTACGAGCCGGCACCGATCACTGTCATTGACGCATTGACGGTTTTCATCAGGCATCCTGATGCGGTTCTGCACCTTCGCCTTCAGCTTGCTGTTGCAGATAGTTCATGAACAGAGCGTCAAAGTTAACAGGTGCCAGATTCAGTTGCGGGAAAGTACCGCGGGAGACCAGGCTGGTGATGCACTCACGGGCATACGGGAACAGAATGTTCGGGCAATATGCACCCAGGCAATGCGCCATCTGGTTACCATCGATACCGGAGATGGTGAAGATACCACCTTGCTGAACTTCACACAGGAACGCAGTTTCGTCGCCCAGAGAAGACGTTACGGTCACACGCAAGACAACTTCGTATACACCTTCGGCCAGCTGGCTGGAAGCGGTATCAAGATCCAGTTTAACTTCTGGCTGCCAGTCTTGCTGGAAAACCTGAGGCGCATTTGGCGCTTCAAAAGAGATGTCTTTGGTATAAATACGTTGGATCTGGAAAGCCATCTCGGTGTTATTTTGTTCTGACATGTGAGTAGTACCCTTAAGTTAATAGTCCTTTTAAACACGTAATGCGAAACCACCGCCGCCCTGATTAACCCAGCATTGGGTCAAGGCCACCGCGTGCATCAAGTGCATGTAAATCATCACAACCGCCAACGTGCTGTCCGTCGATAAAGATCTGAGGAACCGTTGAACGACCGCTGCGGGCGATCATTTTTTCACGCTTATCTGCGTCACCATCGATAGCGATTTCATCGAATGAAGCGCCTTTGCTGTTGAGCAGGGCTTTCGCACGATGGCAGTAAGGGCAGGTTGCCTTGGTATAGATTTCAATTTTAGCCATGGGTTCCACCTCAGAGTCGTAGAATTTAATGCCGTAGCGGTTATCTGAACGTCTTATTTACCGCGAATCATTTACCGCGAACTAAAGGCAGGTTTTCACCGCTCCAGCCGCTGATGCCTTCTTTGAGTGTGAACACACGCTCAAAACCAGCAGCAATCAGGCCTTCAGCCGCAGTACGGGAAGTTTGTCCGGTGGCACATACCACGATTACTGGCTGTGCTTTGTGTTTGGTCAGTTCACCCAGATTGTTGTTTTTGATGTCAGCAGACAACACATTCTGTGATTCAGCGATGTGGCCTTTGCGGAATTCTTCACGCGCGCGAACATCGACAACGATGGCATCTTCTTTATTAATCAGGCGTGTTGCTTCGCCACGGGTGATCTCTTTCACTTTAGAGAAACGTGTTTTAAAGGTGGTCACAATTACTGCAATCAGTAACGCAACCCACGCCAGGCTGAGAACCGGATGCGCACTGATGAACGGCATAATATCTTGCATGGGGTGTAACAACTCCCGTCAGTTGGGGGAAAATTCAAGGCTTCAGAGTATACCTGCGCGCCGGAGCAAATACAGCCAGTAAGCGCGGGCGAATGCCACAATCTGCGGCACGTCTCGGAAAATTAACACGCCTTTATGCTGAAAGTTAACCCTCACCTCACCTCATCTTTGATCTCCTCCGGCTATTCACTTCCTGCACTGGGGTAAAATCAGCCGGCTTAAATGCCTTTAGTCGCGCCTGTTTATCCCGTTTCAGCGGGCGAGCCTATTGAGCATTTCATCTTTTAAACTGAGGTCAATTGACATGTCGAGCAACAAAAAACCGATGGTTCTGGTGATTCTGGACGGCTATGGACATCGCGAAGAGCAACAAGATAACGCGATTCTGAACGCCAAAACGCCGGTGATGGATAATCTGTGGGCCACTCATCCTCACACACTTATCGCAGCCTCCGGACTGGACGTCGGTCTGCCCGATGGTCAGATGGGCAACTCCGAAGTCGGCCATGTCAATTTAGGTGCGGGCCGCATCGTGTATCAGGACCTCACCCGTCTGGACAAAGAAATCAAAGAAGGCGACTTCTTTAATAATAGCGTACTGACCGGTGCGGTTGATCGTGCCATTGCCGCAGGCAAAGCGGTTCACATTATGGGTCTGTTGTCTGCGGGCGGCGTTCACAGTCACGAAGACCACATTATGGCGATGGTGGAACTGGCGCACCGTCGTGGCGCGAAAGCCATTTATCTGCACGCCTTCCTCGATGGCCGTGATACACCGCCGCGCAGCGCTGAAGCTGCATTGAAACTCTTCTCTGAGAAATTCGCACAAATCGGTACTGGCCGTATCGCATCTATCGTAGGCCGCTATTACGCGATGGACCGCGATAACCGTTGGGATCGCGTACAACTGGCTTACGATTTGATGTCACAGGCAAAAGGCGCGTTCACTGCCGATAATGCACTGACTGGCCTGCAGGCCGCTTATGCCCGTGATGAAAATGATGAATTCGTGAAGCCAACCGTATTGCAGGCAGCAGGCGAAGAATCCGCGGCCATCAATGACGGCGATGCACTGATCTTCATGAACTTCCGCGCAGACCGGGCCCGCGAAATCACCCGCGCCTTTATCAGTCCGGACTTCGATGGTTTTGCCCGCGAAAAAGTCATCAACTTCGGCGATTTCATCATGCTGACCGAATATGCCGCGGACATCAACGCCGCCTGCGCCTATCCGCCAGCATCACTGAAAAATACCCTTGGCGAGTGGCTGATGGCACATGGCAAAACGCAGCTGCGTATTTCCGAAACTGAGAAATATGCACACGTTACCTTCTTCTTTAACGGCGGCATGGAAGACTCGTTTGAAGGCGAAGACCGCATTCTGGTGAAATCCCCGAACGTGGCGACTTATGACCTGCAACCGGAAATGAGTTCGGCTGAACTGACGGAAAAACTGCTCGGCGCAATTGCCAGCGGCAAATATGACACCATCATTTGTAACTACCCGAATGGCGATATGGTCGGTCATACCGGCGTTTACGACGCCGCGGTGAGCGCCGTTGAAGCACTGGATAATTGTGTTGCTCAGGTTGTGGATGCCGTGAAAGCAGCCGGTGGCCAGTTGCTGATCACCGCCGACCACGGTAACGCAGAACAAATGCGCGACCCGGCGACCGGTCAGGCACACACCGCGCACACCAGTCTGCCGGTGCCATTAATCTACATTGGCGGAAACGCAGAAGCGGTTGAAGGCGGTAAATTGTCTGATATCGCACCAACAATGCTTTCACTGATGGGCATGGAAATTCCGGCAGAAATGAGCGGCAAACCGCTGTTTATCGCACGCTAATTTCTCTTAAAGCTCTGTTACAAAGGCGTACTGACACCCGTTGGTACGCCTTTTTTGTTTGTGCATCAGCCGGTTGATTAGTGTTACGATACGAGAAGGGACAGCCATATTGTCTATCATCCACGGTCGACAAGCGGAAAAAAGTTTGAGCAAATTCATTCATTTCAGCCTGATGAGAACCCGCCTTTCCGCTCAGGACAAGGCCGTATCTGCCTTCCCATCTTCAGCCTTATTACTTTGTGCTTCTTTACTCTCTCTTTCCGTGAGTGTGCATGCTGACGACAATAAAGATCAGCTAAAAACCATTCAGCAAAATATCGCGGAAAAAGAAAAAAGCGTTAAGCAGCAGAAACAACAGCGCGGCACTTTATTGCAGCAATTGCAGGCGCAGGAAAAAACCATTGCCTCCGCCAGCAGCCAGCTACGCGGAACTCAGTCAACCCTCGCCACACTCAGCAAAGACATTGCCGGGCTTAACGCCTCTATCGATAAGTTGCAAAAACAGCAAAAGACGCAGGAAGAGATCCTGGCAAAACAGCTCGATGCTGCCTTCCGTATCGGTCAGCATAAAGGCTTACAACTGCTGCTCAGCGGCGAAGAGAGCGAACGTAATGAGCGGATCCTGGCGTATTTCGGCTATCTGAATACCGAACGACAGAAAACCATCGAAGAGCTGAAACAGACCCGCACCACGCTGGCTGAACAGCGTGTTTCTTTGCAATCAAAGCAAACACAACAAAAAAGCCTGCTGAGTGAACAACAATCACAGCAACAAAAACTCGAACAGGCGCGTGCCGCCCGTAAGCAAACGCTCACGGCGCTGGAATCCTCATTGCAAAAAGATGAGCAGAGCCTGACGGAGCTGCGCGCCAACGAATCCAGCCTGCAAAACAAAATTGCCGCCGCTGAACGTGCCGCCAAAGCCCGTGCGGAAAAAGAAGCGCGGGAAGCCGCCGCCGTGCGAGCGAAAGAACAGCAAGCGAAGAAAAAAGGTTCAACCTATAAACCGACCCAAAGCGAACAGTCACTGATGGCCCGAACCGGCGGTCTGGGACGCCCGTCTGGTCAAAATATGTGGCCGGTTAACGGTTCGTTGATACATCGTTTCGGCGAACAGCTACAGGGTGAACTACGCTGGAAAGGCATTGTCATTTCAGCACGCGAAGGCAGTGATGTACGGGCTATTGCCGACGGACGCGTCATTCTGGCGGACTGGTTACAGGGCTACGGGCTGGTTGTGGTTATCGACCACGGTAAAGGCGATATGAGTCTTTACGGTTACAACCAGGATGCGCTGGTCAGCGTTGGCGATCAGGTGAGAACCGGTCAGGCCATTGCTAAAGTTGGGAACAGCGGCGGACAGGGCCAGCCATCGCTGTATTTTGAAATTCGTCGTCAGGGCCAGGCAGTAAATCCACAGCCGTGGTTGGGAAGATAGCATTGCGATATAAAAAGTCCGTTTTAGCTGCCCTTTGTGGTACTGCGTTTTTCGTTTGTCAGGTTCAGGCAGCGAAATTATCCATCCTGATTGATGACTTCGGTTATCGCCAGCATGAGGAAAACCAGGTACTTCAGATGCCAAAAGCGGTATCCGTTGCGATTTTCCCTAATGCGCCAGATTCGCAGATGATGATGAACAAGGCACATCAGCAGGGCCGTGAAATATTGATCCACCTGCCGATGGCGCCGCTCAGCAAACAACCGCTGGAAAAAGATACGCTGACACCTTCGATGAGTGCCGCAGAAGTGAAGCGTATTGTCGATCAGGCCATCAGCAATATCCCGTATGCGATTGGTATCAACAATCATATGGGCAGCGCCATGACCTCCAGCCTGACCGGCATGGAAAACGTCATGCAGGCCATGAATGCTCACAACTTATTCTTCCTCGACAGTATGACCATCGGCAATACCAAATCGGTTCAGGCCGCTCAGGGAACCCGGGTGAAAGTGATTAAGCGCAACGTCTTTTTAGATGATGTGCAGAACGAAGCGGAAATCCGCCATCAGTTTGAACGGGCTATTCAGCTCGCCCGCAAGAACGGTTATGCCATCGCCATCGGCCATCCCCATCCGACCACGGTGAAAGTGCTGCAACAAATGCTGCCGAATTTGCCTTCCGATATCGTTCTGGTGCGGCCAAGCGATCTGCTCAACGAACCCCAGCGCAGCGCCCCGGCGGGGAAAGCGACCGGTATCACGGCGTCCAAACCATCACGCAAAGGCATCAGCATCTGCCGCGTGAAACAACCGGTTCCGCAAGTGTATGCCGACAGCATGTTTAGAGTGCTGGGCGAAAGCCTGTCTGCATTGCCGGCAATACAGTTTGTAGAACGCCAATATCTAGCATGGACCACATTTCCTAAAGAATAGGATTCAGGGACATTGACTGGCGGCAGGTTCCCATTTTCGAAAAAATGGATTTGAAATATTCATACAACATATTGATATGAGTGATTTTAGTATCAGAATCAAATATGTAGAGCTTATAGAATTTGCCTCTTATAATGGGTAGCATATTTTTTTAACCGGGCTGAGCAAGGGCGCTATCCGATGGGACTAGATCGATCTAAAATTCTGCTGCTCGACAGCGGCAAAGAATGGGGAGGTGGCACCAACAGCATGTTGGAGTTGCTGAAAAGAATCGATCGTGAAAAGTTTGAAATCAGTTGCTGCTTTTACAATGACTACGCCCGGGATAACGGGGAAACCATTAGCCAGATATTGAACTCGCTCAATGTGCCGGTATTTTTCATTCCTCAGGTCAGACAACCCACCTGGGCAAAAATCAGCAAAGAAGTCCTGCGAACGCTGTTTTTCTTTAGCGGAAATTTACGCCAGAAAGCGATTTATTCTGTCGATAAAATCTGGCGTATAAACCCCAATATCCGCAAAATCCATTCCCTGCTTGAGCTCGGTCAGTTTGATATTTTATATATGAATAATCAGCCAAGTTCTAACGTGGAAGGCTATTATTCGACCGCAGGCTTACCGACAGAAATCGTGCAGCATTGCCGCATCGAACCGGTTCTGAACAAAGACGTCGTGGGCATTGTTAACCGTTTTTGCCACAGCATCATTTCTGTTTCTCAGGGGGTTCAGGAACAGTTGCTCAAACGTGGCGTGCGCAAAGAACTGTGTTTTACCGTCTTCAACGGCATTGATATTAACCAGCCGTTACCTGATGGCATCAGGATCCGCGCAGAACTCGGCGCAACAGAAGATACTTTCATCTTTGGCAGTATCGGTTCTCTGATTAATCGTAAAGCCCACCACTTCACCCTGCTGGCACTCGATAAATTTAACCGTGCTTTCCCGGAAGCAAAATGGAAAATGGTCTTTGTCGGTGAAGGCCCGAATTTACGTCGCCTGATCCAGCAGGCTGCCGCACTGAATATGATGGATAAAGTCATCTTCACCGGTTTTCAAAGCAATCCTCTGGAATATCTGGCGGCTTTTGATGCCTTTATATTAGGCTCAAAAAGTGAAGGTTTACCGCGGGTGGTTCTGGAATCCATGTTACTGAAAACGCCGGTGATTGGATCCAATGTCACGGGAACTGCCGAACTGATTAAAAATGCAGAAACCGGAATGCTTTTCGAGTATGGCGATATTGAGATGCTCTTCAACCATATGAAAACGCTGTATCTCAACGCCCATTTGCGAAGTGAAATCGCTACGCAGGCAAACCTCACTGTCCGCGAAAAATTTGCGATTGAAAAATATGTCTCTGGCGTGGAAACCGTTTTGAGCAGCGTTAAAAAGAAACAAGGCTGAACATGTTCAAATTTCTAAATTCTAAATATCGTCATATTCTTTCACGCCACAATCTGCCTTATGCCGATACCGTCAAGGCAGGCGCGCCAAAGAATAATATCACCTCTGTCGTCATTCCTTCCGCGGGTGCTGACTACATTGAAGAAGCCTGTTTATGCGCGGAATTTGCCGACAAATTCGCGACACAATTGCAGGAAATTGTCATTGTGACCGATCAGGATGCCAGCCTGTTCCGGCCTCTGCCTGAAAAAGTCCGCATCGTGACACTGAATCCCGAAACTAAATCCGGCGATTATCGCTATAAACAAATTTATCTCAGCCGTCTGATCAAACTGCTGGCGCCTTTGCAGGCTAAAACTGACGGCATTTTGATGATCGACTCTGATCTGAATCTGCTGAAAATGCCTGAAATTCAGCTGCATGAAAATCATATTTATTCGAGTTTCCGTCAGGGCAAAATGATTGCCAAACTCGGGGATTGTGACCCTGAAATTATTCCAGCGTATTACAAAGACAGCGTGCGGCCTTATATCGTTGACCACGTCAACGGCGCATTTTTAGCGGCGACGCGTAAAACCTGGGAACGTTTGTGCCCGTTGTGGATTATGTTTTTCAGAGATACCTGGAATATCCTGCCAGATAATCAGCCACCGACCGATCAGCTGCCCCTGGCGGCGATGCTCGACACTCTGGACATTAAAAGCGTGAATCTCGGCGACTGGATGAACTGGCCGGTCTCGAAGAAAATTGGCGGCACGCCGTCGGTGATTCCGAAAGAGGTCATTGGCGCGCACGGCGGTTTCCCGCTGACAGAATGGCAAAAGTATCTGGCCTCGCCAGACAATGAACTGCTGTTTAAAGGGCAGGATTACACCCGCAAAGTGCGATATCTGACGGATGCAGAGAAACAAAAGGCAGAACCGGAAGCCTGAACACTCCCGTTAGCCAGAAAAAAGCCCGCTGTTG
>NZ_JBLYPL010000030.1:0-51544 GCF_051851855.1 Rahnella sp. ATs2
GAAGACAGGCTCAGGTTCAGGAACAACTGAGGGCAATGAACCCGGTACTTGCCGACCCGACCCTGTTCAAACCCAGTCTGAAAAGATGACCTGACTGCCCTTTTCTCTTCAAAATTTGGATAAAAAGTGACATTCAAAAATGGGAAATCAGGGTGACATTTTAAACAGGGATAGACATAACTTGTCAGCGCAAAGCGATAATGTCGTGTTCGGAGATGCGGAAGTTTTGTTGGACTGGTTATGTTGTGATCCCCAGATGCTGCCGGTACTTAACCGGACTCATTGCACCCAATGATAATTTAATTCGCTTCTCGTTATTCCAGCGTATGTACCTGTCCAGGAAGCAGATAAATTCTTCCTGCGTCGTGCTCGCCCAGTTTCTGCCATAGTACATTTCATTTTTGACCCGCCCGAAGAAGCCTTCACACGCCGCGTTATCCGACGAGCAACCTTTGCGCGACATGGACCTTTTAAGACCTGATGCATTAATACGATTCAACCAACCCGGCCATCGATAATGGCCGCCTCTGTCGCTGTGTATCACCGGTTTTTCATTTTCTCTGAGCGTATCGAGCGCGTCGTCGAGCATGCAATTCACCAGTTTCGCGTCCGGACGTTTTCCTATCGACCAGCTCACCACTTTGCCATCAAAACAGTCGATTACGGGCGACAGATAGACCTTGCCCTCCGGCAGGTGGAACTAAGTAATATCAGTCAGCCACTTCTCATTTGGGCTGCAGGATCGAAAATTTCTGGCAAGGAGATTTTCAGGTGCCGGCCCTATTTCTGCGCAGTAAGAGCTGTATCGTCGTTGCCTGGCTCGCTTAACGACGAGTTGCTCCTCAGTCATTAGCCTGCGGACAACCTTTTCAGTGATACAGAGCTTGTTCTCTCGGAGCATCGCGTGCAGACGCCGGTATCCATAGCAGCGGTAATTTCCTTCAAAGATTTTTGCCATGGCTATGCGTATTTCCGCGTACTTATCATTCAGACGCTGGCTCGCTTTGTGATAAAAATAGCAACTCCGGGCAAGCTTCAGAACACAGAGCAGTTCAGCGACGGAATAGATTTCCTTTAGGGCATCAACGATCTGGGTTTTCTCTCTGTTCTTCAGGGTCAGGACGCTGATGCCCATGTCTTTTTTATCAGTTCATTCGCTTTTGTCAGGATATCGCGTTCAAGCTGCAACTGATGAACCTGCTGTTTAAGCCGCGTGATTTCATCAAGCAATGCATCCTGGTTTTTATTCTGAGGTAATGTTTTACGTCTTCGCATGGATCGATAAGCCTCATCGTCGAGCAGGTCTTTCTTCCATTTGTACAGGACCGGGACGCTCACGCCTATGTTTTGAGCAACGTTAAGGGCGGTTCCGCTTCGGTTGCAGAGCTCACGGACGGCTTGATATTTTTCTTCCTGACTGAAGCATTTATTTGTATTTGAGCGGACAATCAGAGGATGCCGGTTTGGATATATTTCTTCAATCCAGCGTTTAAGTAATACGTCGCTGGGATAGCCTATGGCTCGCCGAGTAAACGCCAGACAACCACCATGCGTCAGGTAATGTTCCACAGCAGCGATTTTTTGCGCCTGTGAGTATCGCTGTCTCGATTTTAATTCTCTCGGTAATTCGCCAGTTTCTTCATAAATTCTCACCCAGCGACCGAGCTGTTTTATGGATGGATATCCCAATTCTCTGATGACCACAGAGGCTTTTTTGCCATATCGATAATAGAGTTCAACAGCCCGAACCCTGTCCTCATATGAATGCATTAACTCTCTCCCGAGAGTCCAAGAAATCGTCCGCCCCCCCCCGTTCGCCCGACTGCTTGCGATCAACACTTCACCCCATATGGGTCTGAAGCCGAACTATATGAAAAGGTACGATAAGTACCTTTTTTGAGAAAACCCTATATCCAGTCATAACATTTCATGATCCTCAAATCATACATCGGCGATACTTGTCTTAAATGCATCGACTATTCTTGATATATCAGAATCAGTTAGATCTGAATTTATTGTAAGCCTAATTAAAGATTTGTTCTTTGTCGTAGCAGGATAACCAAATACGGAACCATACACGCCCTTCTTTTGAAGTTTTTTTTGCAGTACTTGCACTTTTTTTTCATTGCCGATTTCCACCGCAATAATTTGTTCTGTTCCACTGGAAACATTATATCCAAGTTGTGCCAGACTTGCCCTTACTTGCTTGGAATTAGAATGCAACCTTTCTCTCTTGACATTAGAAGAAATAATGAGTGGAATCACATCCATAAACCACTTTAAATCATGACTCATCAGTGCTGAACTAAATATTGATGGGTGAGACTCAAGTAGAAAGTAATCTTTGAAATTATTGGGGCAAGTTATCAACCCAGCTCTGCCAGCAAACGCTTTAGCAAGACTTACGGTAATAAAATCGACTTGCTCATTAATTTTTAAATGATTTACCAACCTTCGTCCTTCTGGACCATGTGTACCTGCTGAGTGTGACTCATCAACAACTAAAACACAATCTAACTCTTGAGCTAATGTAGCGAAATCAATTAATGGGCAAAGGCTACCATTAGTGCTATAAACTGAGTCTACCACTATAATACCAGGGCCATATAGCAATATTTTTTTTCGCGCACTATTTACATTGTTATGTGCAAAAATATAAGACCTTGCCTTCGCAAGTAATACTCCATCATGGAATGACATATGAGCTAAAACATCAACATAGACTGGTGTGTTATTATCCGCTAATGATTGTATTAACCCTGTATTTGCAGCCCACCCAGACTGACATAAAATGCTACTATCTACATTAAAGAATTTTGAAAATTCCTTTTCAACTTCACTTTGAAAACTAGATTCATCTAAAAAAATGATGACATCAACACTTCAGCGGAAGTATTCTCCCGACGGCTATAGGGAAGTAATTTGTTTTTACAAATACAAAGGTAGTCATTATTATTCAATGGTACATCATCCGATGATGGTGATGGTGATTTAAATAAACTCTCCCCCCCCCACTCATTAACAAAGCGATCCTGATAGTGTTCTTTTATTCTTTGTTCAAGGAAAGGTGGGAGAGGTTTTTGACGCATATGTCACCAAAATAGATAAATTATATTTCAATATAATCAATAAAAATCATTTTTACCATGTCATTTTAACGTATCCCTATACCGAACTGGCAGAATCGGTACTGTATAATTGGAGTTGCCCATGCCAAAACGGACGCGGTTGATTTATAGCCAGCAGCGCACTTCTATCCTCTCTCGGTGACTGCTTTTTCAAACCTTTGTGAGGACTCCAGTTATTATAGGCCTCCATCCATTCCGACAGTTTTTCCATTACGGTCACCGCATTCGGCAGGTTATTCACATACACGTAGTCACGCTTGAACGTTATCACGAACGATTCAGCCATCCCATTGCTCTGCGTACTGGCGTCGTACACACGATCAACCCGGGTGAGGCAGTGAACTTTTTTGTTGAGTCCGCTATGTAGCAACTGCCGTTATCGGTTAGCCACTCAACGGCATGTGGCAGATAAAGCGTATTTCCAAAGCGCTTTTCTACACTCTCTGCCAGCAAATCCTGCATCATACCGCTGTTTATTCCACCTGTTGTCGCCGACCAACCGATGGCTTCGCGATCACAGCAGTCAAGGCTGAACACCACCCGCACGACTTCCCGATTCCAGCAGCGGATTTCGAATCCATCTCAACACCAGCGAGTATCCGGCTTAAGTGTCACGATGTTGCCGGTATAACAGCGCTCTGGCTTTTTATGGTCAGATTTTGCCAGTAACAGGTTATTCGCCAGCATGATCCGGTAAATACGTTTGGGGTTAACCCGCCAGTTCTGTTCCTTCAGCGCACGATTGAGGTACGCAGTCACGCGACGATAGCCGTTTGTCGCCCGCTCGCTGCATATCTGGCGGATATGCGGTAACAGGCGGGCGTCATCATCTTTGCTGTAGCGGGCTGACCGGTGCTGGTGTTTCTTCAGCAGCCGTTCACAAAGATTCGAACGCGATACGCAGAGCACTTTGGCTATTCGGATGAGGGGGTATCGTCCGGTGGCAACCATGGCATGCGCGATATCAACTTTTTTGCCTGGGCTATCTCAAGCGCGTCCCGAAGGATTTCGGCTTCCATCGTTTTGCGTCCCAGCATTTGTTCAAGCTGTTTGACTTTTTTCTCCAAAACTTTCACCTCCGAGACGCTGACCACCTCGTCGCCTGCGGCTATCGCAGACTTTCCACCATCGTTCATGAACCGTTTCCACTTAAAAATAAGACTGGGTTTGATGCCATATTGCCGGGCAACGAGTGATACGGTGTAGCCGGACTGTAAGGCGAGCACAACAAAACGGGCTTTCTCTTCGGGAGTATAACGATGGCGCTTTTGCACGCCAGTGATCACTTCGATTCTTTGCACAGGACACTTCTTAAACATAGCTCTATGACTTTACTAGTGAAGTGTCAGGTTTAAACGGGGCTACTACAATAATCTGGTAGGCCTAATCCAAACTAGACAGGTCTCGCTATAGGACTCTAAAGTACCATGACTATGTTTGTTCGTGTCTACCTGCGGGCATTGACCTGTGAACAGAGTGAATTCCATTGCATTACCGTGCCCGATGATTCTTTGCCAGTGGCCACTTTCAGATTACAGCTTCATCGATATATCTAACACAGGGGTGTTCTTTCTTATAGGTTCGGACCATTCACGGGTCATCCGTCCCGTAAAATACTGGTCCTACTCACCCCCGTTCATATCGACAAGATAAACCTGAGATAGCAGGAGGAATTAGTTAAAGAGGCACCGAAGAGTAAACATCTGATCGGCCAACTCTTTACTCAAGATTTTGAACTTAATAATGTGACATTAAGAACCCGGTTCAAGAGTCTGTCTCACCGAAAATTTGCTTTTTACTCGCTCTAGAGCTGCATGAAAAAGACATTACTGCCTGCACTTAAAAATATATGTTATAATAAGTAGTAAATTACCATTTTTGGGCACTTGATGAGATTTTGTGTTCTATACTGATTTTTACTAAACCCTAACGAAGTAATTTTATTATGAAAAAAATTTTATTATTCCTTTCTCTCCCATTATTTCTAGTAGTAAACATAGCGTCAGCCACCGTCGACTGTGGAAATTTAAAGCTAAAAATCAACGCTGGTAACAATCCCTTTTACCAAGATCTGGTGCAAAAGGTACTGGTTGAAAAAGTCAGCTCAAAACAAATCGACGTATCCGAAGTTTTATCCAACGAAGGATGGCTCGCTATTTTCGCCTCAACAAAAACATCTGAGCCAGGCGTTTTTTTCTTTCAAAACAAAAAATTTATTGATGTCTGGGGTGGAATGGTAGAACAAGACGAAAAAACTAACGTATTAAAATGGGCCCACGGCATTCATGCTCCAGAACAATTAACGCACTGTTTTTTTGATGAAATAGTCATAAAATAACAACCGTCTATGGGCCGTAAACAGTGTTGTACCCGGCACATTGCGGAATTCCAATTTTTTTTGAAAAGTTATGTGGAACGTAAGACAGGGCTGAATCTGGTTGAATTAATGATAGAAATTACTTATGGCCTGTTCGGGGTTGGGCAGATTCGTTCATCATCTCCGTAACTTTTTGGTTTTCATTTTTTATGGCTAAGAAGGCTGTACCGTTTTTTTAACAGGGTGCTGTCTCGTTGCAACTGACGAACCTGCTTTTCAATTTCTTGTATTCGCCGTTATTCTGGTGTTATTGCACTGACTATCGGTGTGTTTTCACGGATCTCTTCGCGATACTGCCGTAGTCAGCGCTTTAAGGTTGAAAGGCCAATATTCACATCGTTTCAGCAGTATGAGTCACCGGGTACTTGTGCTGCAGAGCCAGATTCTCACGCTCATATTTAAACTCATGAAAATTTTTTTTTCGCATTTTATCCTCGATAGAGAGGCTGATTATATCTCTCAGAAAATGTCCGGCATAATTACAAAACCGACAGGTTTGTTATGTTCATCCATGGGAAACTATTCATTTTCTTACCGATATATTGATTATGGATTGGGCTAGAAACTAATCACGGAAAAAGTCGGCCATGTGGCTTCTTCTCTCGACAAGATAAGCAGGAAACAGCCTCTTTGTCACCGGCAACACTTTCAACAGTCGTGGGCGCCCCCATATGTCAAGATTGTTCTCGACACAGTCCCTGATATGTTTCGGATTGTTGAATTCAGGTACATTATGTTCAGTGTGAGAAATAGTAGACATTTTTTCAGAAATACGTCTATCCGTCATCACCCAAGAAAAGTGCCACCCCCCATCACAAATGGTTTTAGTTCGATACTTAAGCCAATTCCATCTAAACCAACTATCGCGGATAGGGTTACCCCTGCGTTTCACATTTCTCAGCAAATCGGGTTGCCCAAAAAAGAAGTTTTTTAAAGTTTTAAAAGTCACCATTTTAGGTAACACAGCTTTACGTGGTGTACCATCAGAATTCATTACCTGAACATTAAACTTGTAATTGAAGTAATCCATGTGCACAGTAGTGCAGAGATTACGGTGCCTGAAAAGCTTAATCGCATCCGGTCTTAAAATCTCATCAACATCGGAAACAATGATTATGTCGGCATCATTCGCATCGTTGAGCCCTCGCATAATACTGTTGCGGGCAATGGTTTCGTTTTCCCACGGGTCAGATTCTCCAGCTTTTACCGTAGAACTATTTGACAAAAATTCATGATCGTAAACCTTAGGCTGCGTATAATTTACAACATAAATTATTTTATCTTTAAATTTTATAAACTTTTCGATATCAAAATTAAGTTTTTCTCTCTTTTTCCCGGTAAAAGTATAAAGAGATTCAACAATAACGAACTTATCAACAACTGAATCAAGGGTATGAAGACGAATATCCAAAAGCATATCTTCATCATAGTATAAAAAACAATCGTAAATCATCACATCCCCGCTAATTAAATCTTAATACTAAAGAATATAATTCTACAGGTAACAGAATTGTATTTACTTAAACTTTCATTGAATATATTAGAAATTCCCAAAAAAAATAGAGATGGTTTAATCATTGTTTAAATATTTCGTCTATATACATTCAAAATTTAATGCATTTGGAAGGCGTAAAGCCATTATCTGTACGCGGAGGTGAAAGGGGGCTGATGTTCATTAGAAAGAAAACTCACGTTAATGATGTTGCCTTACATATCCGGCATGTTGAATGAACCGCACATTTGCGCACTACCGACCTCATTATATTTAGTAGCACAGCTCTGGCTGAATGTGTTTTGAGTTTTATTTCCGTAAATTGGATACTCCTGTGTAGTTACCATGCTATTAACTACGTGGCTTAACTTAACCGGATATATTTTTTGAAGTATCGAGCTGCATTTCTTCTTGCAGTAACGGTGTCAACCAGTCTGCAAATACCCTCACAGCGCTGGAGAGATGCCGTCGGTGAGGATAAAGAATACTGAGCGGCAACGGATGTGGCCTGAATTTCTGCATTATTTCCAGTAGCTTTCCCGATACAAGTAAATCAAGAACATCATATTCGGGTATCTGGATTATCCCTGTTGCTGCCTTGCAGGCAGAAATATATGCTTCAGCGCTGTTGACTGTCAGATGACTTTTAACGTCAGTGCTTTTTACTTCACCTCCATGCATCCACTCCCATCGCTCTCTTCTACCTGAAGTGGGGGAAGCAAAGCCCACGGCAATATGCTGACTGAGTTCCGCCGGAGATAAGGGTTGACCAAACGCAGCAACATAGTCATCAGACGCCACACTGATGATATTCAGGTATCCTATACATTTCGATACCATCCCGGAGTTATCCAGAATGCCTACCCGCACGGCACAATCAATGCCTCCCTCTGCAAGGTTAACATTGCGATCAGTAACGCCGAGGTCAATCTGAATAGCCGGATGACGCTTAAAAAACTCTGGAAGCGCGGGTAAAATGATATGGCTACCGACGCGTCCTGGCACATCAGCACGGATTTTACCTGCCACTACATCGCTGGCTTGTCGGGAAAGGTTTTCAGTTTCTTCAATTCTCTTCACCATCTCCTGACAACGCGCGTAGAAAATATTACCGTCAAGTGTCAGCGAAACGCTACGTGTCGTCCGGTGAAAAAGGCGCGCATTAAGTCTTAACTCCAGCTCGCGGACAGCTGCTGAGACAGTCGATCCGGCCGGATGAGTGATTCAGCGGCCCGTATAAAACTGCCATTCTCGGCTACCCTGAGAAAAACACGATACAGATCTATTGTGTCCACAGGACCTCATTATGCGTTATCTATGGATAGTGCATGCATATTATCAATCTTTATAAATATTATTAAAGTATTAAGCTACTTAGTGCGGGGCTGACCCGTACAATTATTTTCTGAGGAGTTAAAGCATGGCTGACCACAACATTCGCGGTAAAACTGTTCTTATTGCCGGCGGGGCCAAAAATCTGGGCGGTCTGATTGCCCGTGATTTTGCACAGCAGGGAGCGCGTGCCATTGCCATACATTACAACAGCGCGACCTCACAGAAGGAAGCCGAAGACACCGTTTCTTTTCTGAAGGCCAGCGGTGCTAAAGCCTTCGCATTTCAGGCCGATCTGACCTCTGCTGCTACCATGGAAAAATTATTTTCAGATGTGGTGGCGGCGGTCGGCAAACCGGATATCGCCATTAATACCGTCGGTAAGGTGTTGAAAAAACCAATGGCTGAGGTTACTGAGGCTGAATTTGATAAAATGAGTGCAGTCAACGCCAAAACTGCCTTCTTCTTTCTGAAAGAAGCCGGTAATCACCTCAATGATAACGGTAAAATATGCACGTTGGTGACCTCCCTTCTTGGTGCCTACACGCCATTTTATGCTACCTATGCGGGAATGAAGGCGCCGGTCGAGCACTTTACTCGTGCCGCTTCAAAGGAGCTCGGTGGACGTGGCATCTCTGTCACGGCTATCGGTCCCGGCCCGATGGATACTCCTTTCTTCTATCCAGCAGAGGGCGAAGATGCGGTCGCTTACCATAAAACAGCAGCGGCGCTGTCTCCTTTCAGCAAAACCGGCCTGACCGACATTGAAGATATCGTGCCATGGGTCCGGTTCCTGGTCAGCGAGGGGTGGTGGATGACGGGACAGACTATCCTCATTAACGGCGGTTATACCACCAAGTAGCACATTAAGGCCTCTTAGCTTTCAGAGGCCTTATCATTTTCAATAAATTAAAACGGTAGAACATGCAATGCCGGGCTCATGAGCTTTTCCACTGCGCAAGTGCCTTTTGCATGAAGTGCCTGCACGACATTTCTGTCCACGGTGCGTTATCGGCCAAATTTGACGCCTTTAATCTTAGCTTCCCACCTGCCTTCATTAATGTTTTCGAGAATTTTCTGGTGTTCGGCCTTTGCTAAAGCCGACAGTGCTCTCCTTGATCTCTAATCTTCTCCCAGAAAGGAGTGACAGTCTAAAATGAAGCATCCGGTCTTTCTTTCATCTCGCTGAAAGTATATCAACTATGAAAAAGACCCGTTATACCGAAGAACAGATAGCGTTTGCCCTTAAACCGGCCGAAACCGGCGCTCGGGTGTTGATGCGGCACGAGGCCCAACCACGCAGCAAAATGGCGGCCATTCTTAATTTCTGTCCCTTTATCAATCGTTGCAATAACGGCTGTGGCGGTTTTGGGGCCCATACCTTTCACTTTAGCAATATGCTGACAGTTTTCGGACTGTTTAAAACGATGTAGACTTCTTTATGAAAAAATCCTATAGGCTGTTTAGATCTCAAAAGAGGTCATAGAGCTCCGCAATCATTCTGCGCATACGTGCACTGAGCCCGTTTTCAGCATCTTCGAGAATCAATAGAATAGTTCGACGACCCCCTGTGACAGTGATATCAATGGGTATCCCTCGATCCCGCAACAACCCTCGTATCTGACAGACCGTCGCAGTACTATGATTGACGGTCCGTTGTCTTGCACGATATAAGGCCTGAATATCTTGCTGCTCCCGTGCTTTTTAGCAGGACAAATCTCATCGTGGGCAGCATCAGCGGCTATAGGATCGCCAGCGCGCCATTGCCGTCATTTTATTGCCCCAAGGCAAAAGCTTTAACAAACTGGAGATTGATGACTTTTACTCTACGTGACTGTTTTTCAAACTCACGCTGCCAGTAAAATGATCCATTTGAGGTTTCTATGCTAATCAGGCAAGTCGGTATATTGGCTACAGTCTGAAGCAATATTTTTCGGTGAACGCGTTTAGTGTAAAGGGTTATCCAGCCAGGTTTAAACACAGAGTTGGAAAACATTTTTAGCCAGATCGATACCCAGATAGACGATATTCATGTTTACTCTCCTTCTGAACGTATTTTGTCCAGTTAAGCGCTAAGGGAGGATGTAGTCTATTCCAGTAATTGGAAGAAGAAGTTTGGCGGCATGGGCGTGACAGAACTGCGATAGCTGCGCAAGTTGGAGGAAAAGAGTCACCGCCCGAAACGGCTAATCTCCGATCTCAGTCTGGATAAGGAAAAGTTGAAGGATGTCATCCAAAATTTTCTGAGACCGATGCAGAAACGCGAGGTGGTCGAATGCCTGTTGGAGGCGTACCGCATTGGGGTTAGCAGGGGATGTCGGTTGATGATGCAGAGCCGAACGGTCTGCACCTACCGCACCTGTCTCAGCGGATACGGGAGAATGCAGAAACCACTTTCGTTATGGTGTGCAGCGGATACATATCCTGCTGCGGCTAGTTAAGCACAAGAAAATCCATCGAATTTACTATTTGGAAGGGCTGAGCTTGCGGTCAAAATGTTCGCGGTGGCACGTGACGGCCAGGCACAGGCGTATCCGCCCGGTAGTGACCGCTGTAGGTCAGTGCTGGAGCATGGATTTCCTTGCTGACAATCTGTTCCACGGGCGCCGGATCCATGCCCTCACTGTAGTCGTGAAGGCGTGGCGATTGAGGTTCACTAGGGTCTTCGCGGTGATGATGTGATAAAACGGATCTGGCAGACACAGCTGCGTGTACCACAGCGGCTACAGATGGACAACTGCAGCGAATTAATCTTGAAAATGCTAGATTAACTGGACGGATGGAAACCGGGTAACGAAGGACTTTTCACGCCCCAGGAAGCCCGCGGATAACGCCCTAGTTGAGTCATTTAACGGCAGCCAGCGAGATGAATGTCTGTACATGCACCGGTCCTGTCACTGAAAGATGCTCAGGATAAGACCGAGCACTGGCGGCAGGAATATAACCAGTACCGGCCACGTTCCTCGTTAAATAACCATACTCCGGCAAAATTTATCCGAAGCCTGCAAACAGGTCAGGGGGCCCTGATTTATTCAGGCACCAATATTGGAAAGGGGTCAGATTAACGCAAAATGAATCCGGAATATTTTTTGAGCAAGCTCTATAATTATTACCATTTTTATTGATAACTACAATTTGTAGATGTTTATACTGTGGTGGTTACACTTGTGAGCGAACGCTTCAGAAATGGTGAGTTAGTCAGAGTTTATACTGTATGGTCGATGACTTGGGGCATTGGCGCACGCAATGGTTGTGCCGAATGATAGGTGAGTAGCCATACAGTTGAATACCTACCTCTTACCATTCATGGCTGCGCTGCTTTGCGATTTCTTTATAGTGTTTACCCATTAAGAATGTCTGGCTGGGCTGATAAGCCAACTTAAGATTAAAAGAAAATGAGAAGAGGTTATAAGGCATGGTTCAGTTGGTAATGATTTTACTGGGAGTTGATTATTTACGTAACCGCTGGCGTGGGTTGATGATTGCTGGTTGGTTAGGTGCGTTAGCTGGCTTAATCATCTTCATCGATGCATTGGATAACGCGATTTATTTTCCACTATATCCCTTTGCTTTCCTGTTGTTGGTCGAAGGTGTGGCAACATTGATGGTTGCGCACACCGGCATCGGGGGACAACGTACCTTACGTTACGTAAAAGGGGCGGCATTCTCCCTGGCCGCGATATTGATCTTGAGTGGGCATCACCATGGTCATTTTATTTTATCGATGATTTTTGGCATTTTATTTTTGACCGACGGGCTATTACAAATCATCACCGCTGGCATTGTACGTTATAAAAACTGGACATTTGTGGTCGCCGGCGGCGTCATCGAAATCATGTTAGCCATTTTTTTCTTTCAACCCTATCCGACCCATTATGTAGGCACCGTCCCTTATTGTTTAGGTCTGGGGTTGATATTCGGCGGGTGGAATATGGTTATGCTGGCGATGCGTGTCAAAAAGCTAGAGGTCAACCCTGCCGTTTTGGGCAATACGGCTGCTGAGGAAGCCAGCAGTAAAGAATCGACCCCGTTGACTACGGAATGGGATGGTCCTCCGACTGCCGATGAACCTGCACTGACCATACATGTCTGGACACCTGTAGGATCCTCGAAGAATGCAGTGGTGCCCCATCCAGTCATTGATCGTTATATTGCTGCGGTGGATAAAAACGGGGTGATTTCCACCGGTCATGCTGCGCTAGAATCTCCGGAGGGCGTATATATCAGCCTATATCCGGCAGAGGATATTGACCGGTCACCGGATCAATTTACTCGCTTGCTAAGGGCAACAGCAGATAATAATGTTGAAGGGCAGTTTCAACCGGATTATGTGACTGAATCCCAAAAATGGTGCCCTTCAACCATGCAGGTGCGGATCAGGAACTACGATGCTGAACGGTTGAATCGGTTCTGGGAGGTCTACCAGGCAGACAATACCTATAACCTTACGCATCGTAACTGCTCAAGCAGTGTGGCATGTGGGCTTGAAGCTGCACTGGAAGGGGTGGTGGGTAAAATATGGGTGCAGCGTGGCCACTGGTGGGTATTGAGTAAAATCCTCACGACGCCTGAGTTATGGGTGGCGATACAAATACGGAAGCGCGCAAAAACGATGGCCTGGACCCCAGGGCTGACGCTCGACTATGCACGTGCATTAAGCATGTTGGCGGATCCTCGGCCTGCCGGCTGGATAACCACCATACGCCGCGCCATAAACAAAATTTTTACTTTGCACAAACAATGGCACGATGAAAAATCACAGGGCATGAGAGCACCCACTGTGAGAAACGTTCCCCCAAAAGATAAAGGCAAGTAGCAATTATGGCCATGTTTTCGTAATTGACCTCACCAACGGCAAACAATTAGCAAGACTAGGTGTTGGAATATATCCGATTTAGGGAAGCAGGCTAAAATGTACTGCGTAATCTTCGCAACTTCAGATATCGATATTAGCCAGTTAAAGCTTTAGATATGGTCTCATCTTACTGGTCAGGCAAGGTTGCGCGCATCTTTTTTGAGCTTCGTTATCGATAGAAGTACGGCGTAGCCGCGACCAGCGATATTCGACTTGGTGCGGTTTTTTTTTAAAATTACAAGTTGACGTATGTGGCTTGGCGATGAGTAACACTTAATTGGCGTCAGAACCGATGTCCGCAAACAACAGATTGTTCTTCATCCTCTTTAAACACATCTTTGAGATTAATTCAATGGAAGTAGTTTATTTTTTGAACGAATGGAAATTCGATGCCTCATCAAAACCCTGCAGAATGCTCTGAGCAATCAGGTTTTTTCTCGTTTGATTCTAGAGGGTTTTGTGAGGGAAAGTTGAGTAGCTCAATTTCTCTGATTGTGAGAATCAAGGCAAGATGATTACTGCCGTTACTTTTTCTTTTTCGCCTCTCTATCCATCATCTTTTGCTCATCGGCATCTCTCAGTTCGTCTTGTCGCATCAGACAATTGGCATAGGCATCGGTCCCCTTTGTAAAACCATAACCATCACAAACTTTTTTATGGTTTTCCAGAGCCATCGCATCAAGCTTATCACTGATCCCACACCCTGATAAAGATACCATTGAAACCGCAAGTAATACTGTTCGCATCATTCTTCTCCATTATTAAATATCATCAAGTTAAATATCAATTATTGACACTCAGGATCACCCATGTCGCATTTTTTTATCTTATTCAGAGAATTTGTGCGTTCCGTTGTGAGCTCACTCAAACATAAAGCGCCATTCATCGCGTTTATACTTCCGCCTACAGAGTTTGAACTCAAAAATGCACAATCTGCATCTCTAAATTTTAGCCATGCGCGCTGCGCCTGAAGTAGCGCCTTACTTTTTTCAGGGGATGATTTTAACGTGTCCATGACTTTTTTATAGGCTGCATTCATCTCTCGATCTACATTTTTGTAAGACTGGGCAGCACAATCATTCAGTTCCCTCTGATTCTGAGCTGTCTGCAAACAGTTGCTTTCAGGTTTACCCACTGCCAGCGCGCTGCTTGAAAAAAAGAATGAGAAAATCAATGGTAGGACGACGATACGTATTTGCATATTTTAATATCCTGAAGTTGAGAAATTTTTTTCTATCAATAGTGGGGATTGGCGTTAAGCCAACTGAATATAAAATGATGATCTTTAATGAAGAGAGAAGTATGCATTTTAATCGTTAACGTTTACCGCCGCACGATGTTGGTCAAGTAAAGCGATAAAACGGAAAATCAGCGCATTCATACGCAGAAGAGCTAATGTTAGTTCTGCAGATGTAGAAGAGTATTGTTCAATACTGTTAGCAATGATTAACTCCGCTTTGGTAGCCAGTCAGCGTAAAACCTCTTTCCAGCCGAAGCAACGCCGCGGCGAACGCGTCAGGTTGTGCGGTAGCAGCTGGTGGCAGTCTGTGTCGCTGCTGCGCTGCAATTTGTCAATCAAGGTGGCTATGATTTGCGGCTGCACAGCGGCCATCAAAGGGATTTCCCACATCTCTGCGCAAATGGCCTATATGCTCCGACACTAAAGTCAGCAAATCCTGCTGTGTGAGCGGTTTGATCAGCACTGCATCCCTACCCGCGGCCAGACAGCGGTATTGCTCACCGTTAAACGCATTTGAGTTGCGTATCGGTAATGATAAAATTATAGTCGGCCTCAGTGCCATCGATATACCATTCTTTGCCGCTATAGCCGATATACGGGAGTGCCCAATAATCAGCATGGCGAGTTTTATACGCTGTTCCGAATGTGCCACCCTGGACACCAAGAGTAAAACAGCGCTGTTAGCAACATCAATAAAAGGTAGTATGATGAATAGTAAATATTTGAGCGTCTTGCACATGATTTATCCCTTTCCAGAGTGAAGGTATTTTAGACGACTCGGCGGTTACGGCGTATATCCATGGAATATGTTTGGCCAATTGTTGGAACATCGGAGTGAATGATGCGACTGCGCCTCTTCAAATCTTCAAAAGGGAGACTATTTTCCAGAAGCTTATTTTTATAACAATACTGATCAGCATAACCACTCACCAATATTCTCCAATCATATTTCACCGCAGAGGATACGGATTTTCCATGGTGAAATATATTGGACGTACAATTATTCAGCAGCGTGTTATACCACTCAGGGTGTTGGTTCACTTTCTCAATCCTTAACAAATAACTGCGAAGTAAATCCTGACTTTGCTGTAGTGTGATGTTTAGCGGATATAGATAAACGCGCTCTTTTCTGACATTGACACGAACACCAATTAGATCCCTTTCATCAGCGACCACATAAACCAGAGGGTAATTTTTTAAGAAACCGCCAAAAGCAGACCAGGACTGATTTTGGCGTCTGCGTGTTTCAATAGAAATCGCTAGCCACTGCCCATTTTTCAAGCCAAAACTGAGGAAAACATGCGCAATAGCATTTCCTGACCAATATGATAAAACCAGGTCAACAGCGATAACGTCACTTACTTTAAGCTGACAGTCATACCAGTCCTCGATAGGGTGAACTTCAGCTGAATAATTAAAATTTCTTACATGTCTAATGTGAACGTTGTCAGAATCTTGCCATTTTATGGAGGCTACCCGGGAATACTCTTGTAGCCAGGGGATGCCCTCGTCGGCATTATTTGCTTTTTTTTCTGTCATTATGATTTATCCAACTATTGTTTCCCACGCTGTAACCAGGAGTGCTCAGCAAGATGAACCAGTGCATGTAACGCACGGGGATATTCGGCATGAAAATATTAGCCCATTATATTATGGCATACTCTTTGGACGTGAAATATTAAGTCCGGCAGGTAATCCTGTACACATTGGGAAAATTTCCTTCCTCGCGATTCCGGATAAATATGAGAGCACAGTTGAGAAGCAAACTACTTTTTCACATTTCCGGCTGCTTTGTTGATGGCTTCCTGCAGCGACGCTTGATCTGCTCCTCCTGGCAAGACCGTCACGTTGTCTGCAACGGCATTTTTTGTTGGCATCACTATCATGGCTGGCGTGCCCCTCAGTCCCAGGCTCTGCGCCAACGAGTCGGTTCGCGATAGCACCTCCAGCATGCTATCATTTTTGCTCTTGAAACTTCCGCCCTGCATCTCTGCACGGCTAATATCGGACGGGGTCAACCTACCTTCATAATGACCGGTCGCGTAGAGGGCATTGTGATAGGTGAGGTAAGCGTCCGCGCCTTTCTCCAGCCAAATCTGCAGGCCGATTTTGGCCGCCATAAGTGACGGTTCCCAGCGTTGTGCGAAGATGGGCCATTCTTTAAATACATAACGCACCTGCGGATTCGCCTTCATCAGAGCTTTTAACACAGGAGCCTGTCGGGCACACACCGAGCACTGATAATCAAAAAATTCAATAACAGCCACCTTCGCATCCTTTGGGCCGTAGGTAGGCGTGGCTTTATCATTTAGCAGTGCATCATGGTATTCCAATACCAGCGCCGCCATCGCCTGCTGTTGTTTTTCCTGTTGCTGTATTTGCAGTCTCCGGCTGACCTCAATTAGCACCTCCGGATGCATCAGCAGGTATTCCTTAACCACTTCACCAATGCGAGCTTTCTGCGCCGGGGTAAAACTGATTGTTGGCTGCTGTGTTGCTGTAGCCAGACCGGACACTATCATGCCAGCAGTTATCATCATTTTCAGGGTGTTATTCAGTTTCATCTTGTCACTATTCTTAGATTTTTTTCCATGACCATTTGGCGATAAGTTTGCTTCAGCTTTTCCGCCATGTTGTCGCGCATCTACTGTTTCTGAGGCTATGCCGTCAGATCAGCCTCTTTCGTTCAACACAAATATTCATAAGGGTTTTGGCATTTTCAATAATTCTCTGGCCCTTAGCAAAGCTACCCCTTACTGAACTGTAATCATTATCACCTCAGTTTTGGCCGTATCGGCTTCTTAGAAACGTTGCCGATACCGGCCCCTTTGGTAGAAACTAGCCGGCAGACACTAGGAAGAGTGTGTATCATCAAGATATAGCTTGTTGAAGGGGTTGTGTGCAGAGTGATATCAAAAGTCTCGTCACACTTTACGCTCTTAGACAAAATGCTTGTTTCGACCATTGCCGACGTCTGAGGCAGTATAATGCACAAACAAAAGCAGATTGTGTTTCGACGATACGCATAGCGATATTCTCCAGATTAGTATATTGGAAGTGAACTGCCGCCATGGCGCACTGATTCTTTTTCCATATACCCACCTCAAGATTATAGATATGCAGGATATCCCCGTTAGGCATGAAGGTAACAAAGGATCCGATTGATTTAAGTTATTTTGATGTGCGGCGTTACGCGGCATAGCCGCCCAGCCTTGATAGATCCGTCCTCGCTCTTATATGCAATAAACAGGTGGTGGTTACCCGACGATACCTTAATGCAACATAGCCCTTTATCTTTTTTTTCTGTCTTCTGTTCCATCCCTACGACTTGTCAATTTAAGTGCCGCGTTTGAAGATTCAGTCGTTACCAGGTTCTGGAAAGCTATCAGTTGGAAAAGTTGGACCTCACCCGGGCAGCGTTTTATTCCCCAGCCACACCGATCGAGCAGCTTCACCAGCCCAGCTACACTACCGGTGACTCTGACCATTAATGGAGTAATTTGCTTTCCGTCATCATCAAAAGCCGCATCGAGAGAAAAACTAGACAGGAATATCGCGTTAACACGGTCATTCATGGGCACCGCATTGCGTCCTGTCCACTGTCTGTCAGTAAGGAGTCGATATATCCAGTGCATCTCCCTTGCCGTTTCGAGCGCGTACGTCAGGCGGAACAAATCATTCTGCTTCAACAGCTCGCCGGTGCAGGAACGCCACAGGTAATCAAGCTTATGAAGCATCTTTGCTCTGGCTCCCAGAGCCCGCCCCTGCCTTAGCAACCATTCAATGTCCGGGGCCACATCGCGGGGAAATCGATGCTGTTTAAGTGCGGTGGCCAGCCAGCGAATCAGAAACAAATTTTCCTGGGATTCAGAACTGACCTGACCGTCACGTTTTGCCAGCTGAAGGGCGACCATGGCACACCATGCCAGATGGCCGGATTTTCTCGTCAACGATTCAGTGCTCACAGATATTTACTTCTCTCTGGCGTTATCCATTTTGTACATAGTACATATTCTTTTGATTGTACCGCGGTAAATAGTCTAACCATTTTATATAACTCCATGCACGGCAAAATACTTTTAACAAGTTTGCATACGACAGCGCCGCAATGTTTACTTGCGGCAAAATACCCAACCTCTGACAGTCGATATTTATAGCTATGTATGCAGGGCTGCATACAAAAGTGTAATAGGTAGGATGAATGGCGGAGCTTTCAGGATAAAAATAAGCGACAGTGTTAGTGTGTAATAATACAGAGCATTTAAGACCGAATAAGAACTCAGGGTTGTAATGCCAATACGGAGAACCCTTCTTCATCAGGATAACACTCGACGGAAAGGTGACATTGTTCCAGTAGCACAAAAACTCCAGATATGTCGCCGGTAAAGCTAATCAGTAAGGGTTTCAGCAATGCCCCACGTCCATCAAATAAAAGGTGTAACTCTGTTTTAGGGTTGTAGACGGCGCTGGCTTTTTCAGAGGCTTTCCAGTGAGCGGCTCACTCTTTAGGCGACACTAGAAAATCCAGCCGCCCCATCGTTTTGAGGGTTTCAATGAAGTAGGTGAAGCGGAATAAAGTACTCTGAACTGCCAGCTCACCGACGCTTGAACGGTAAATGTACTCAACTTTATTACCAAGATTGGCCACAAAGCCATAAAGCCATAACGTTTCCCTTGTCCCTGCAGCCAGTTGATGTCGCGTGAGATGGTTTTAGGGAAGCGCTTCTGTTTTTGTGCCGTGGTGAGCCATCGCATGATAAATAAGTGTTGTTGCAGATGTGATTGTGCCTTTCCATCTTGTTGAACCAGGCGAACAGCAACAAGAATACACCAGGCTAAATTTGCAAGTTCAGATGTTAGACGAGTTTGGTAAGCAGTGGTCAAATGTGAACCCTTAACGAGGGTAATTTATTAATGCGTAATAACACACGCCTTTAATGGGTATGTGAAAAGCTATAATCATTCAGAAAGAGGAGTTCTACGGGGCGTGAAATATGCATTCGCGGGATTATAACGAGCTTCGGCAATTGAAAAAGCAACATTCTGACAGAGTAATAGCTCCCGCCGCAGGCGGGCTACTGGATAAGCACACTATCCGCTGAATAAAGTATGTTATCTATAGCCTGACGACACACCACGTTGTTAGTGTTGCTGTCGTTATAATTGTTGCTGCTCTTCTGTTCCGACGACTAGTTGTAGTTGCCCCCTCGTCACCAACCCCGTATATCGACAGGTCTTGGATTACACTCGGGCTGGCCTGGTCAGACACCGCCGCGCTTGATGTCATACTTATCGGACGCTTGCTGCTCACTCCAGCCGTCGTCATTGACCGTGCTAGAGGTATTCGTCGTGAAGACGCCGGTACCCGCCCCCGTCTCCTTCCAGCCGCCGCCTGATTTCAGGCTCGCGTTCGGTACCTCCACCGTGCTGTCGTTCAGCAGGGTCGACAGGCCCCTAATGCTTGCAGGTTTTAATCCTTCAGGGTTCATTCCGACACGATGGTGTATTTGCCCGGCACACTCCTCTTCAGGGCTACCGTGTAGATTCCCGCCGTACTGTTCACTATGATGGTGCTTTCCGTGATTGCTTCGCTTGCCCGAGTTTTACTGCCGCTATCTTTAATTGTGAACGCCAGGCTGTCATTCAGCTCCGTCAGAGCGTTACACTCCACATCTTTCGCAACCAGCATTAGTGTCGAGGTTGACGTATTGCCGACCACAATCATCTCTGGGCTCTCCTTGAACATCGACTGCCCCGCGTCCGGTTTAGCGCTACTGAGGGTCCCCCCCAGCTAGGGATAATTTGATACCGACCACCGACGGCGTACGTATTCACACCCTGCGCTGATGAATGGTACACCGGGAGCACTACTGCATAATACGCGCCATTCTGTATGATTTTACCGCCAGCAGCGCTCAGAGCTGGTGCATTTCAGTCGATGCGGGTCAGCCCGTACGTGCTAGTCACCGAAAACCCCAAGGATTTCTGTTCACCGGAATGCGGTACCAAGTCTGCCGAGTGCAGACGGATGATGTCTTTTTTGGCGGTACTCCAACACAATGTTGTTGTTGGCTCCACTAGGTCATAACGACTGCCGGTGAGGCTACGCATATCAGACATCTGCGGTGGGTCCACCTGGGTAATCCACGGCACCCCGAGCTGGTAGTTCACACCCATCGTCAGCTGAGTATCGCTTTCTCCTGACTGGCCCCGACGCCGCTCCACACCCAAGGTCATCAGCGGCACCGGCGTATAGATAATCCCGGCAGTGATGGCGTGCGGATTTTACTGACCGTTGACCACCCCAGATAGAGCTAGTTCCATAACATAGTACTGCTCATTGCCCTTGCCGTATCATGTGGATTAACTCACTGCCCGCCAGTATCATCTGCGCTCGCCGAAATGATTTGAACCCGAAAATCAGCCGTATTCGCCGTTTGATATTCCGATGGTCCTGCTCAATTAGGTTGTTCAGGTATTTACTCTGCCTGATGGTGATGGTTTCTTCTTCAGGTTTACGGCATTGAGTGTGGCCAGCGACGTCGTGTTGGCACCGCTTTTATCGATGGTTACAACCTCAGGCTCACCGTGGTGGCGAATGGCCTTGCGAAAGAAGCGGATGGCAGCCGCAGTGTCACGTCTGGTGGTCAACAAGAAGTCGACCGTGTGACCTGAAGTATCGACAGCACGGTACAGATATTTCCACTGGCCTTTGACTTTGATGTAGGCTTGGTCCATCCGCCACCGACGTTCCACCATGCGCTTGTGTCGGCCAAAAGATTTATACAGTAGCGCCATGAAGCGGATAGCCCAGCGGTGAAGCGTGGAATGATCAACGACAACCCTACGCTCTGCCATTAGCTCTTCTAAATTACGCAGGCTTAGGGAGTAATTTGGATACCAGCGAACACATTGCCTAATAACATCGATGGGATAGTGCAGGAATTTAAAAGCTTTTCGTATAAGAGGCATGAGCAGGTAACATTATAAACAAATAGCATGTTACCGACGACGCCTTAATGCGACAGAGCCCGCAGGCAAGCTCTGACCTAACGCACAACAGGAATCCGGAGATGGTTGAATTAGGGAAGTAACGAAATAATGGGGGTGAACGATAAGCCCTAATTTATCAGAGAAATATCAACACCGGATACTGCTGATGCTGGGATACAAATGGTTTAGACGAGTTCAGACATTATTAGCAGGAATCGAACTGGTACACAGGATACGCAAAAAGCAATAATATCATCCACTCGGTGATGGATTGTCCGTACCTGAATGATTTTACTGTTGATTGCCTGGAGAATTGGCAGCGCGAATTTTAATAATCTTACTACACTATTTATATTTATATCGCTCCAGAGAAAAATGATTCGTTAGTAATCATTATTTACATCATTTGCTCCTGACTTTATCACCCACCAAATAAACCCCGCCACCATCGCTAATACGATGAGCGCAACCATCATAATATTAATGATATTCGTAATCCTCATTTTTTAGTTGTGCGCCTATGTCAAACAAATCGACTATTGGTATCAACTATCATATCAGTGTAACTTTAGGTGTTTTGGATGTCATATTAATGACACAAGATCATCGATTATAACGTTAGAACGCGCCCCAAAGAAACCCGGTCAGCCCATCTAAACTTATACTCCCACCTCTCATCATCAACACCTAGAGAAAAGAGCATTTTTTTATTATATTTATCACTAAGCTGTTTTGCTGAATCAATATTTAGCCACATCAATATACTGCCGACACTGAGATGACTATAACAGGGATCAACTCCACCATTCGGCACATCGAAGTAAATCCATTCATTACAATGAGACTTGAAAATCAAATCAAAAGCACACGGGGTTTCATGGACAAACAAAATATTCCCAAAAACCATGTGTTTTAAAGAAGTAATAATGTCTAATAAATTATTCTCATTATAGCACTTTACCGCACCAGCGAAGCGCTTATTAAATAATGAGATGTATATGTTCACCAACTCCTGTGGTTGCACATCATCAACAGATAGGACCCGCCCTCCCTCACGAACAAATTTGTTAAACTCGTTTCTTCTGTTTTTAACATTTTTTTTTGAAAACTGTCCTTTGGCCAAACA
The DNA here is from genome assembly GCF_051851855.1 of Rahnella sp. ATs2. NCBI lineage: Bacteria > Pseudomonadati > Pseudomonadota > Gammaproteobacteria > Enterobacterales > Yersiniaceae > Rahnella > Rahnella sp. ATs2. The sequence continues at coordinate 22,544 of NZ_JBLYPL010000030.1, forward strand.
AACACTTTTCTTACTAAAAACCCCGAAAGAAATATTCTTTACACTATTTTCATTCACTGGAGATAATCTTTTACAACGATTTGGGATAAAGACTTTAGCTTGTTTACTTAATGGAAGTATAATCTCATCATAGGATATAGGGTATTTCCGCCAAACATCTACACCAATTTCTTTTTTATCGTTCAAAAATAAAGCACCAAGTAACCCCCCTTTGCTTTTGTAATGAAAGAAATGTATGTCCTCTCCTTTATTAATGAGAAATTCCAGCACATCTGGGTGTGTGTTAACACACCCCCCAAATAATGTATGAGCTTCCCGATAGGTAATCAAGTCAGAGGGTTCCCACCCAAATAAAGCATTTTTAAGTTTATGTACCATGATATTTTTAACCATCATAATGTTGATTGATTTTTCATTCCAAGGAGCTAACTCAAGGATGTATAGGCCTTTACATATACGACCAGTTCGTTAGTAACGTTCATTCCAAAGTGATTGCAGTACATACTATATATTAATCACCGAGAGTCACAAATTCGAACCTTGCATTACAATTCGCAGCGCACCCTTACGATGAGTAGGAGAAACCTATATTTTGGTGCTAGTAAATTAGAACCAACAAGCAAATAATCGCTATAAGTGTGGAAACACAGCCTCGTTCAATTTTAATTAAGTTTGAAAAAATAAAGTATTTTGCCGAAACTAAAATGGCGAGAAAGTAAAGAAGTGAGACGACAATCACGAACACATTTGAATGAATCATGGATTAAAACCTTGAGAATGTGATGATTCCAATTAGTAAAACATCTATTATTCAATGAATGCCTCTATGACTTTTTCATGTAACTCAACTGAGCATGAAAAACAGATTGTTTTATCGGCCAGATGATTTATGCGTGTCCTTAACATAAGGTTGTTACGTGCAATACGTTGTGTAAAAATCTTTATCGTCAGATGCTTACCTTTGGAGATCCCCCCGTATAACTCCATCCAGTCATCACCGGTTATCAATCAGAAAGTGAAAGGGGGCAGCTGTACCAGCAATTCGCGATAGGTTTAATCCGTCCACGGTCAAAAGGCGTAGGCCAGTACACCGCCTGCCTTAGGGTTGTACATGTGTACCAGAGCCAGTGCTGATGAGGTTTGTTGCCAACAAAGCTTACTGTTCATCAAGTTCTCAGATAAATGAAACGTCAGCTGTAGGTTCAAAGTCAGAGATAATAGCTTCATGGGGTGAAGCGGTGAGATCAAGCAATCCATTGAACCCTTCCAGGGTATTTTCTATATACAGGTAAGATGTTCGTCCATCCGGGTGCCAAATCTTTGCCTCGTGATGTTTTTTAGCGATATCTAGGACAATCACAGTCCCGATCCACCATGTTACTAAGTAAAATGTTTATTAATTTTGTCCACTTGTGAAAGACACAGACATTACAAATTGGAGAAAATAGCAGATTTAAACGCTAGCAGGATGCAATCAACAAGTATCACGAGCCGGAAATGATATCACTGGCTCTGGCACAATGGGCTGAGGACCCTTGCATAATTCTTGGACATATTAAGGTAGGCAACCGACGCAAGTCGCGTTTTTAAATGGTTAAACCGAACGTAATGGACAGAAATACAGGATTTTTATCTGTTCAAAACATTAAATGAATCACGGGAAATAACAGAACGCTGACCGAATATAACAGTGGGCGTCACCATGAGCCCCTAAATAACCAGACTAGGGAAGAATATCGACTGATGGCTGAGAAGACGGTAAAATTAAAAAATGTGGAACAAAACTAGTGTTCTTAACCTGGGTCAAGCTAGATAATATTTAAACTTCAAAATTAATTGCATTGTTATTTCAGTTTACCCCCCCGCAGAGCGCTACAGGCCTCATACAAAATCCTGGGGTACCTGGTGTCTTTATTCCCCATCCGTTGAAATCATTATTTAAGGCAGGCTCCGATGCATCGGGTGAGTTTTCCGCATGGCCATCATGGCTATCATAATCATTTCCAACCTTTTCATATCCTCCTCCTAATAAAATAGTACCCGATGGGCACTTTGCGACTCCAAATGTTGAACGCTTACATATTGGAGGCCCATCAATTATTATCTTTTTAATGGCTACTCCCTGCCACACTCCAGAAACACAAGATAATATTTTCCCAGCTTCATTACGACCTTGTAAACCATTAGGAGAACAATTATCCCCCTGAACAACTACAGTATCAAGTTGTAAATATTCTCCAACTGAAGTTCGCCCCTTGGAGGTGACTGTTCCGCCTTTAATGTCCCCTTCAGTATATATACCTTTATTTTTAACCGCGCGAATCCATTTATCATCGTTCATATAAAACCCGCCGCCGTGCTCTTCATTGAGCCAACCATTCTCGCCTTTAGTGATGAGCCACCCAGTATCACTTCGTATGCTACCATTCGCCTCAACTTCGCCCCCGGAAACAACAGAACTCTTGGCTACAAGACGATTTGTCGTCATATCGGCACTCGCATAGACATTCTGACCGTTGATATTGTGCTTGAAATTACCAGTTTCCGCATCAATGATATTTGCACTATTCAGATCATTGCTCCCCATGTCAATGCTGGTATGCATTTTGTTCAAGTCAGGCCTTCCATTGACCTGATAGCGATATAACCGGTCACTCTCCTGCATTGCAGTTCCCAGCACCTCCGATGACAACGCAATAGCAATATGGCCTTTCGTGCAACTAACCCCAAAATCGTGCGTGTTACTCGTCCAGCCACCATATGCACCGGTTGCAACATTATTTTCATTCACATAGCCCCCCATTCCTAGAATTTGCGTTGAAATTGACCGTAAACCACGATATGGGATTGCCATGCCATTGACAGTACATGTCAATGCTTGAAGCTTATTTTTCAGTTTACCGTTTTTAACCACTCCCGTTACATAGGTCTGCCCAAAGCTGTTCTCTTTTGAGAAACCATTCTGCAAATATCCTTTGCTGATCAGCAAGGATGGGGTGATCTTGATGGGGGTATTTGCTAACAGAAAGTCTGTATTATCAGCAATATAGATCTTAGCTGCTGTGTTGAAAGTTGTGGCATGCATTGCCATGACGCCCCACTCTTTTTCTTGAAGATACTCGTTAACTTTTTCAGCAGCGAATATCGACGCAAACATAATAATTAGCAAGACGCCTAACGCTTCTAACGCCATATAACCCCGATCTATCTTTGGGGATGAAGGAATAAATTTCATTGTCTAATCCTGATTATTTGAAGATTGCAACAGGCAGAATTCCCCATACAGCCGTCACTCCGCACAAGAAAGGAGCGAATGGTACGCCTGGATGTTCATTATGGTGGCACCAGCGAGAAAGAAAATGATACCTTTTTAATATAATAAAAGTAATTGCGATAAACGTTGCAATAATTGTTATTTCCAACACTATTAAAACTGAAAACCAAACAGCCAGACCTAATATTAAATAAACGTCTCCCAAACCAAAAACATCTCCTCCACAACGCTGATTAATATATATTCTAAACAGGAGCAAACCAAAAAACAAAATGCATGGCATTCCAGCCTTCGCCCACCACTCACCATCCACCTCAATAACTTGGTAAAAAATACCAATAATAATAAAGGTAAGAGTGAAGCATTTCGGCAACCAATTACGCTTGATATCTAATATGATAAAGAGTGACAAAAAACCATAAAAAATTGAAATAAACAATATATTTATTATTTTAATGTCTTTTTGAATTGACAGCACAGCCAATAATGAAAACAACGTGATTAATAACACATAATACCAGCTACTGGTAAAAAAATAGCTAGCATCATATATTTTAATAAACTGTTTAGAAGAAAAAAATGCCAGCACTTGAAATGCACAGGCAAAAAAGTACATATATAAAAAATCGTTCATTATGTTGTCCTATTTTTAGTTAATAGTGACATATAAATAATGTAAACCTGCCTAGCATATTTCATTTTTTGTTTATCGGTATCATTTCTAAAACCAGCATTATACGTTCCCAGACACACCCAGTTCACTCCACATATTTTTATGTGCTTAGCCAGTACCCATGCACCAATTTGTACATTCAGGCAGGGATTTGTGAGCAAGTCATCCTTGGAGTTAATTACACCCATACGTATGAGAGTAGGGATGTGAGTTGAGTTGACCTGTGTCAAACCGTAATCGATGCTGGTTATTTTTCCTGATTTACTTTTATTGTAATTAATAGCCTTTGGATTAAGCCCACTTTCTTGTATTGCTATTGCTTTTAGTAACAGCGGGTCAATTTTATACTTCTCTCCTGCAAAATCAAAACAATATGCTGTTGCCGATAATGGAATACTTAGTATAGCAACATATAAAAAAACAAGAGAAATACATTTCATTCGCACCCTTATTTATCTAATAACTGGGTCACCGACCCAGTTATTTTTGATGGGAAAATGTAATTAGTTATTGGACTGGAAAATCATGGTGTTATTACCGGTAGAGCCAGTATCAGCGATACACATAGCACCAGCATTTTGTGAGGTTACACCACCAACCTTATTTTTTCCTCCAACGTTTGTTTCACTTACCAGCTTGGTCTCACTCATTTTCTCTGCCATTATTACACATGCCTCTTGAGGCACTCCCTTATAGGTCAGCGTGAATCCTTTTTTGGAAAGTACAGGTGCAATTGCTACATCTCCTCCCCAAACGTTAGTTACCGTCGCATCTCCTCTAGAAGCATCCCCCACAACGGTCATGCTAGAAGGAACACCACCAAACTCAACCAAGGTACCGGTCATTTTTTTGGTATCAGTGAAATCATAGATCCCCCGTGTTTTTAAAAGACCTCGGGTCTGGTTCATAATAAACTGTGCGTTAGAAATCTCCGTACTAACATCATTTTTGCTAAACAGCGAAGCGACCAAGACTAACGCTAATACCGTACCAACCATAATCAGTAGCAGTACACCGCCTGCTTCCAGTCCTAACCAGCCACGGTGTATGTCGTCTGTTTTATTAGTGAATGGATTCTTATTTTCATTACATATATTTAAACTCATTTTATCTTCCTAATGTATCAACAAGTGAATTGATTTGTGATATTGCCAACAACAGTAGCGTCATATATAAAAACACAAGAGCAAAACAAATAATTGTTAAACGAAGTGCTTTTTTCTTTACATCCTTTATTGCCTCTTGAAGCCAGCGAGTAGCATAAATTTCAATAATACTCTCAGCACCATCTCCTTCGGTTAGTAACATCATTTGACTTACACACTTTTTTGAAGGAAAGTTGTAGCCTGTTTTTTTTAATGCCATTCCTAAATGTTGCCCCTGCCTGATATATTTTTGTGTTTCTATAATCCGCTGTTGCAACCAAGAGCTGGAATTCTCGTTAAGAATATCCAATGCAACTAACGTTTGAATATTAGCACGAAGTAGCGATGATATATTTAGCAGGAATGTCACCCCTTGGAAAATACGATATAGTGACCAAGGTGTTATTAAATCCAAGAATCCTCTTACTTTACCAGTATAATTTTCTAAAGACCAATAAATCAACCCAATTATCAAGATTACAAAAATAATTAATAGAGCGCCATTTTCTATAACTCCTTGAGACAAATTACCCAACCACCATATGGCTCCTTTCCATTTCTCACGCGGTACCATTCTCTCTAGTTGCGGGATGAATTTTTGGTTCACCATATACATCATCATTACTACAAGAGCGATTAACACGCAAGGATACATAACAGCGCCTTTGATGGCGCCTAACATTTCCGTCTTGGCAGCTACTATTTTGCTGGCACGGCGTAACGATTGAGCAATATTACCTTCGAGAACGCCTGCACCGATCAATGTTGCTTCCTGGTTAGGAACCCAATCAAGTAATGCCACTTCTATTGATTCCCCGTTATCTAGAGAATTTATGCAGTCTGTCAGTAACACCGCAGAAGGGTGTTTATTTCGACCAAAATCCGTTGCAACGTCGCACATGTCAGATAAAGCTTGTCGCAAAGATTTTTCATTATCCAATAAAAACGCAAGCAGTTCGTAAAACTCTATGCGATCATTGGCAGAAAATGTATGTCGATATAGCCATCGATTGATATTGGAGGCTTTTTCTTTGACAGACTGCAATGAAAATTGCAGTCTCTGATTCATTTCAAATTCTCTATAAAGCAAGCTGTTTTTCGTTAATTAAAGAATAAGTATCTTCATCAATTGGGCATATCTCATCGGCTGCCAGTGGATCAACTTCACCAGAATTGATGTAATACAACAGGTGTTCGTTTCTAGTGATACCTTTTAGGGTTTTATTCCAGTATGTTTTGGCTGCAGCTTTTCCCTGCGAAAGATATATTTCAAAAAACTTCGCGTCCGGAGCAATAACTTCAGATATAACAGTTCGACCAATTACACCTTTAAAACAATGCTCACATCCGCTAGGATTACGCAGATACACATGCTCAGGTTGACAGTGGTGTTCTATGATGTTGCGATCATCTTCTTCCATCAGCTCCGCTGCTGTTCTGTAGGGTACTTTGCAATGCGGACACAGCCGTTGCACCAGGCGCTGACTTATCAACCCCACCATAAGTTGCGCATCGGTAATTAAGCGCACATTTATTCCCATAATTTCCAGACGTTCAATAATACTGATTGCATCATTGGCGTGTAGAGTTGTCATCAGCAAGTGCCCTGTCATAGCCGCATTAATCGCGGCCATTGCAGAATCCATATCGCGCATCTCGCCATTCAAAATAGCATCTGGATCTAACCTGAGTGCCGACGATATAGCCCGAAGCCATGCAAGCGTTACCGCACGTGCATCCTTTTTATCCGCGATAATAGGCGTCTGTACTGCACCGAGTATGCGACCTTCTGGCGGGTCTTCTATCGTCAGAAGTCTTTTCCTTGGCAAACCGTTTCTATTTTTCCCCGCCCTCGACAGATAATACGAGGAAAAGGATCTGAGCGAGGTCGATTTTCCAGAACCTGTTGGGCCTGACAGAACAACAATGCCCTCCGGGCGGAGCAGGATGCGTTTGATAGTAGTAATTTGATCAGGCAAGAAACCGAGGGTCTCTAGTGAAGGAACATTATCACCATCATCGGGAATAATTCGCATCACGGCGTAAAGCCCCCCCACCGCAGGGGTATGACTATAACGAGCACCAAAAATACCGAGTGGTTTTACGAACTCCTCTTTAATACGGCCATCTTGCTGCCTGTTCGGATAAAACTGCTTTTCCGTCACATCACACATACCCTGACAGATAGCTGCAGCCAGCCGCATCCCATCTTGTTTATCAATGCAGTCAATCTGCTCCAGTTCGCCGTGAACGCGAACCTCTACATAGGTAAACTCACCGTTATCTCGGCCAATGGTAAAGTGAATATCAGAAGCGCCAAGCTCGACACCTTGTTTGAAATAATGCAACACACGTTGCTGATTTTCTACATTGGCCAGAATATCATCTTCTTGCTTATCAAGGCCTTTAGCCTCGCGGAATTGGCTTACCTCATTGAGGGAGACAAATTTTACATTAGTGTTCCCTGGATATTTACGTTGCAGAGTAGTGACATAATTCTGCACCGAGAATTGCGCTCGGTGGTTCTCTGCCACCACTATTTCGATAACATCGTCATCAGTAGAAAACGCACATACATAGCGTTCTATGTCTTTATCAGGGGAATCAATAATCTTTTCCATCATTTTTCCTTAATTGAACGGTAATACCCTCTGCCCCCCACCATCTAGAGCTGAAACGCGAACTTCCCTCGCTGAGATGCTGGTGATTTTCAGCGTAGTTCCAGGCACTTGCTGCCCGGCAGTCAATTCCGCATAGCTTCCATCATCAAGCACTAAGCGGGCGATGAGCCGGCTACCTGCACCATAAATCTCTTTGATCTGCGGCAAAGGTATCGTTTTTTCTTGTGCTTGTGATACATTGACGCCCGCTGCGGGTATACCGGTCGTCACATCTTGTATTTTGCCTGAAGAGCCGCTGTCTTCGAGTGATTTCAGAGCATTTGCCCTTGCAACCTGCGCTTCTATGATAACTGTCTCGGTCTGTATCCTCTCCAAACTGCTAAGGGTGATACCTTTCCCTTCATTACCATCGTTCTCAGTTTTAGTAGGTTTTTTTGATGAATCGACCTGTTCGAACGCCTGTGCAGATAGAGGTGATGGTAAATCACTTTTCTCAGCATTTGCGGGCAACTGACCCCACATTGCACAAATAATTAGGACACGCCACCATGGAATTAATTTACTTTTGAGCATAGAACCTCCCTTCAATTTGATACGTCAAGCGCCCTTGTTGGAGTGATAGCTTGATAGCGCTTAATCGCACACCCGTATCGTCTAATCCCGAAAAGAGCAGTGTTGGAGAAATATCGGTTTTTAATGACATCGTAAAGACCCTCCACGGCAATAACGTCTCTACGCCGCTCTCGCTGACCATACGGTTATTATCTTCTTCAAAACTATACTGGAGGTGGGTTTGCTGTGCGAACATGGTCATACGTTGTACCTGAATATCTGCACTTGGCAGCGGTCTGTTATCGTTACTTGCTAGCATCTCTATGGGCTGCGTAATCCCTCCCACGTCCCCCGGCCCAGGAACGTTAAAGAAAGGCTTATATTCACCAATGAAATAGCGTCTACAACGAACGGTGAAATCTCCCACATTGCCACCCTGTGGTTTGGTATAGGCCAGTCGGATACGCGCTTGGCTCCCCATCATCTGCGCGCACTCAGCCTCACTGAATATCCAACCGCCTATGGACAAAGGCGCTAATCCCCAGTGTGCTGAACAGCCTGCAATGAAGCTCTTGACACTTGGACTTTTTTTCCAAGGCTCCTCCCCCTTTGTTGCTTCTCTATGAGCCGCCTCCTGCGCCTGTATATACGCTTCGCGGGCAACGTTCAATCGCAAGGTTTCCTCGCGGTCAGCATATAGACAATAGCCGTAATAACTGCTACACAAGACAAGTACCAACATGATGAAGCTAGCGAGCGGTTTTTTTGCGGACACGGAATAAAACCGCGCCGATGCAGGAAGTTTTTTGATCTCTAGAAGGCGATCCAGATCGAAGATTGAGCATCCTGCTAAACCAAATTCCGGTGGCGCATAACACTTCCAGCCTGATTCCGGTTCCAGATTAAATTGAAGGAACGTATGTTGCGCCTGCTCCATCGCCGATTTGTCCCCAACAACATCATTCATCAACACGCCATCGACACAACCGACGAAGGTATAAATATCAGGTGCGAGGCGAATAATGGCGTATCCTGCTCCCTCTAAAATAGGGATAACCATCAGTGCCAGGGCATAAACGCCTTTCACCGCCTGCACAGCTGGAGTCAGTTCGGCCAAGTTGATTAACCCGGCCACGTACTCACGCCCAGCATCCTGATTTTGATAGAAATAAGTGACAACTCTGTCTGCGCCTAGCCGTCTTGCTAATCCCTTGATGTTTTTGCGATAACGTGTGGATACAGGCACCCAATTTACGCCAGCGAGATAGGCCGTTTTCCCTCTAATGATGGGCCATACATTGGCATTGTCTTGAACGGAGCTCATTTACTCCCCCTGCAAGATTGTTGGTGTTATGAGAATCACCAACAAGGAGTTGTCATTCTCGCCGTTATAGCCACCACCTAACCCAAAAAAGTTCGGGCTGCCCACCCCCTGCTTACTACCTTTACTACTCCCTTGTTGAAACCCACTGAGTACAATGGTTTGACCAGACTTCATATTGACGCGCTGATTGACTGTTTTCAGTTTTGTTTTCAACAGTTCCACCGAACTGCCACCACTGGTAAATGTTCTGCGGGTTGGCGAATCCGACAAACTGATAGAAAACTGGAGTTGTAGGTTGTGAGCATCCGGCATAATGTAAGGCAACAACGTCATGTTAAAGCCAGTGGTAATAGTCGCTGGAGTGATAGAGGTTGATGTCCCCACATTAGCCGTAGAGCTGGTGCTGATCTGAGCAGCGTAATCCTCCTGATCAGCAACTTGCATTGGCAACGGCGTCATATTGGTTGTTGTACTCGCCTGCTGTGTTACAACGCTCACCCTAGCCTGCTCGGACAGCGCTTTGATAAAAGCTTTCGAGCCCGCCAGTGTTCCATCAATGATAGACAACCCGCCAGTCATGGTGCGAGCGGTAGCTTCGGTAAAAGGACTGCCTAACGTAGCACCGATACTGCCGCTACTGAACACCGCGTTCCAGTCAATGCCTAACTGATCCTGATTGCGTTTTTCAACGCTGAGTACCTCAACATTGAGCACCACTTGGCGATTGAGCTCTTTATTACGGGTTTCAATGAATTTACCAATAGAATCCAAAACTTGCGGCGTATCGGTGACAGTCATTACTCCTGCGGACAGAAACATCCTTCCTGATGTTGGAGTAAGCATTGATTTAACCGACTCTTGCAGATCGGCATAAAGCGAACTTTTTATTTCCATTGTCGTGCTTTGAGAGGTGTTCGAATCCCCGGCAATACTGCTGCCGCCAGCACCGGTATTCCCGTTGGATGAAGTTGTCCCACTGACCACTTTTGAATTAAAATCCGCTTTTGAATCCATGAAAGCAATGGTGAAAGAGCGTGTCTCCAGGTAATAGAAGAAAATACGCCCCTGCTCATAACGCCAGGAAATACCTAATCTGCTGGAAATGGTATCGAGCAAGCCTGATAATGAGCCGCTCCAGTATAATCCGTTCAAGGTATTCCCAGTGCTCGCAACAACATTTTTTGTTGCTCCCCCCATTGACGCCAGCGGCACCATGCCCGTTGCATCAGGCACAGGAATAGTGCCGCTGATCTGCTCTGTCTTCCCGCCACTTACGCCCCCCAAAACCATCGTCGCATCAGGCGAGACAGTCACGGGAACACCGCATACAGAAGTGATCCGTTGTGTTATTTCTCTGAGCGTGATAGTTCCCTGTCGATTTAGTGTAATTGAACACCCAGGAGCTACATTATTTACTGTATGCTTTTCTATAATTGGCGTTGGATTAATCCATTGTACATTTGTCTCTTTCACAACTGATTCTTGAGATTGTAAGTTCTCCATATGACGTTGCGCTCGGTCATAGTCTAAATTGGCTTTATCCATAGTACTATTAATGCGATCAACACTGGCACAACCGTTGAGTAATGCAGCTGTAACTAGCGCATTTGAGCATGTGAAAAGCAGTTTTTTAATAAATTTCATGAGGCATTCCACTTTAATTTAAATAGACTAATGCGCCTTCAGGGATCTGTGCGGGAATATCAACTTTCATATCAAGGTGTCCCTCATCAATGAGCCGCCGATCTTTAACCACGCCTATTAAGGAGGAGTTGCGCGTTTGCACTTTCAATGCATTCATTAAGCCCCGCATTGGCATTTGCCAGACATACACCCTCTTCCTAAAAATGACATTTTTTATTACAGGATCAACAGGAATGTTTATTTTATCTTGGGGTAGCACAATAGGGTCATCACTATCAATTTCATCAGGATGATCATAAATGTAATCATTTATTGTATTTATAAGGATTACCGTATTAATGGCACGTTGTGTTGTAACTAACTCAGCCTCCGCACTTTCTTGAGAAAGCACCAATCGATTATCGATATAACCAACAAGAGAAAAAATAACGAGAAATAGCGAAAAAAGCAGATATCCCATCGTACCCTACCCCTTATTAGAAACTTTAATCAAACACTGGTTGTTATTTATCAACGCATATAATGGTTTTTTTGCATACTGATACAGACTAAAGATGTCATTTAATGCTTTTTTGAAATCTCCTTCAAAATGTAACGGAGCATCAATACTATAATTTACGGGTGTATCCCAAATAACACGCCAACCGCCACCATCGAGGCAAGTTTGAGATGCAGACCACCGGAATATTGTGTCTTTTAATGTTGAACCGACTTCACCGCGCCAGACTGAGAGTTTAACCAGTTGTGGCTTTTTATCTGATACATCGGATTTTGTCACCATCTTTCCAATGAATTTTTTTTCCAAAAAAATGGCTTCACCTCTGCCAAGTAACCTCGTGTCCGTAGCCTTATTCCGAATAATTGGTTTCAGTAATTTATCCGATATTGGCGTCTTAGCCTGAGGTGGTTTTTTCTTGGGTTGTTCTTCTAAAAAAGCTATGGAAACTAAATCATTATTCCAATTCACACTCGAAGCACCGACTTCCGGAGGGGAAGCCTGCCTATTTATCTGGTGGTGACTCTTATGTTTAATTTTTGGCACAACCGTTTTCATGTGATTGCGGGCCTTATTGCTCGCTGGAGTCTCCGACTTAACATACTGACGCTGGTATTGTTGAGAAAATTGTAGCAGAGCTGGCTCGTATTCATCTGCGTGAACCCTACTCAAGGCCAACAATGCCCCCCCCCCCCAAAAAAAAAACAAATAGAGCACCCGCTTCATTTAACCAACTCCCCACGTTCGGCTAGGGTCGTTAGCACAGCCTGATTCACCCCGGCACACAGGAAATTGGCTTTATAGCGATATAATGCGTCCATGGTCTGTTGGGTATCCCCATTAACCTTGGTTCGCATCTCGGCATACTGCGAAGCACCGCTCAATAAACTGTCGAAAGCCTGCTTATACTGTTGAAACTCTTTAGCTCTAATATTATGTAATACGCCCAGTAGATCTTGGCACTGCTGTAGCAATTCAACCTCACGTTGTTTGTGTAAGCTTTCCTCCGATATCATCTTGGTGACTCCAACCTTTTCGGCTGCTAAGGATTCACTTGTCTTCGTGTTTTGACACGCAGTGGTACCAATAAGCACCAGGCATAAGCCCCCCACTTGGACACTAAGTTTTATATACTTTGTCATCATTTTTCCTGCTTCCTTTTTTAGATGCCTTTCTGTCCAGCGCGGCCATAGCCAGCTGTGATTACTCGCGCGTCGAGCTGCTAATGGGCGATAACGCGGATAACCCATCACCCCGCACTAATTATATTTAGTCCACCTTCCTGTGAATGTGATATTACCTTATCACCATCTATAACTTACCTTTGCCTGCTCCTGTTTAATTTAGGGATAATTTACTTCAACCAAGCTCTATCCTACAATCAATATGTAGGCTGTAATATACTGACTGACAAAAAACTTTCAATCTGTTTTTTGGCAACGCACTGCTAACAATTAGATTCTTCATTTAGTGATAAATTATCGCTATTGGGATAATGAAGTTACCTCTGGCATCGCATATAACTAACCTACATCGGATTATCATGTTAAAACTTGATGATGCAATTAAGTGGACCTTATATAACACAACCTATATATTTGCCATCTTCAATTAACTCAGCAGGCCGTGTAGAACCACTTGCATATTTAAACATATAATGCTTCTTTTTAGCTTTAGGTCAGCGGGATTTCTATGTATTCATGTTTAATATTGGCAGTAAGTATTGATAATCCTGTCACTAGTATTAGAGTTGGTATGCCTCTGGAAGGTGAATGCCCGACTATTCCAAGTCTTAAATTTGTTTCATAACTGTCATGATTATAGGGTTATGAAGAAGATAAAAAAATAAATATCACTAACGTATTTGAAGGCTCGGTGCGGACTGGAATTATTTAAACATATATTTTTCAGTAAATGCCCCTGTGACCTTTTCATGTAACCCAATTAAGCTTGAAAAACTGGTTTTTTACGGGCCAGACGTTTTTAGGCTTGTCTTTATTGTCGGTTGTTACGTTCAATACGTTGAGTAAAAACCTTTCCCATCAGGAGTTTATCCTTTGTAACTTCCCTGGCATAACCCCCAATCACCACTTGTTATCATTCCGACAGTAAATAGGGGGCAGCAGTACTAGCATTTCGCGGTGAGTTTCATCCTCTGCGGACCGAAGGGGCAGGCATTCACGCCACATGTTTTAGAGTTGTACGCGTATCAGAGTTAGCGCTGACAAGCTTTGTTCCCTACAAAACCCTGTGTTCATTAAGTTAGCAGATAAATGCAACATCAGCATGATGCGGCTTGAGAGGATGTTATTCTCTTCGGAGAGAGTATTTTAAAGTGCCAATGACCGTGTTGATATCGAATTTCAATGTTTTTGCTGTTCCCGCACGCCAATATCCTTACAGACCATTTCTGTGATCTGCTTTTTAATTCAGGATTTATGATCCTCATAAGCGTAAGCGATCTGAAATACGTGGTTGAAGTCGTGGCAGCGAAATCGGTCATGACCATTAGGGTTCTGCCCCTAACGGTACACCTGAGTGGACTTACAGCAGCGACATTGAACGTTAACGCTTGTCATGAGAGATCCGCAAAAGCGAACATTATATTTCGGATTCAAATATAGAGAAGCTTACCATAATAGGAAAATCTGTATTTTCTAAAACCTGATGGCCACGCGCGATAAAAAAGCCCAGCGGTAAAGTTGGGCAAAGGGAACAAACCACACAGCAAGCGTACTTAAGATGACAAGCAGCTCTTTGACAAGGTTGTGGATTCGGCCGGAGCACCAGGGCATGCCGGCCGCTTATTGCACTTAGAAATTAATACGGAAGCCGGCATTGCCAATAATCGGGCTTTCAACCTTTTTACCCTTGCGATAATCCGCTTCCACATAAACCTGAGCGTTTTTTGTCACCTGGGCAGTCACCCCGGCCCCGAACTTGCCCAACGTGCCTGACTGGTCGTTCTTGTAAGTATAACGGTCATTGAATGTCACCTTGTTGTCTTTCAGGAACTCATGCTCCACGGCGGCGGTGATGTACGGGCTCAGCGTCACGCTGCGCACTTCAAAGGCCTTGCCCACGGATAGACCTAGCTCACCTTTCGCGGACTTCTGGCTGCCAATGGCTGCCTTCATGCCGTTGCTCAACTCTATGTCCTTGCCTTGAGCGGCAAAGTAGTTAGCACGCACATACGGGTCAATGTTGATGCCATTATCCAGAGTGTACTGATAACCTGCCTCAAGCGCAGCACCATAGCCGTTCTGGTCGTAACTCCCCTTGACCGCCTGACCGCGGTCGGTGCGGGTATGCAGGTCATTGTTGAAGTGATTGAACTTGACCACGCCATCAATGTAATAACCTAATGAGCTCAGGTAGGAGGAATAGAGCCCCACGCCATAGCTGCTGACCTGACTGCTGTCGCCACGCTGCTTCACCGAACTCTTGGAGTACGAGGTCATGGCGCCAACGGAGAGTTTGCCGTCTGCTACATCAAACACCTTGTCCCCACCCAACTCCATGCCGTTCTGGCCCAGGCGATAGTCTGCACCGGCACCCGCTTTAATGTCACTGGAGTTATGCAGATAACGGCCCCAGACACCGCCTTCACTCTGGTCAAAACGCTGAATGTCGCCACGACGGGTACGCAGGGCCTGCATCTCGCCATCAAATATATACTGGGTAGCAGAAGCCAGGCCCATCACGGCATCGGTGGAGTTGGAGGTTTTACTGGTATCTGTAATCAGGCCAACAATGGTTTTACCGGTGTTTGGATCTTTTTTGGTGACGACCGTGACCTTGTGCGTACCTTGGTCAGTACCATGATTATCTGGATTGTTTGGAGTGGGTTTACCTGTTTCCTTATCAGGGGTGTTCAGGGTAAATACAGTGCCTTTATCGTCATCAATTTGAATCAGCTTATGCAAATCATCATCATTTGCGATTTCGCTGCCGGAATCCTGATTATTCAGCGTGAGAGAGTACCACCCCGACATGGTTCCCGTACTCAAAACATCGGTATGATGATTTGCAAGGTTGCCATTCATAATCAGGTTGCCACCTGTACCCGTCACCGAGTCTGCAAACAAAGTGCTGTAGTGGTCAGTGCCGCTTTCATGTCCAAACTGAATGGTACCGCCATTCATGACAATCGAGCCCGTAGTCACATCTTTGTTCACACTGCTGCCATTGCTAGCAGCCATAATATTAAGACGTGCACCATTATTGATGACAATATTTTCGATTTGGTTGGTCGTTGGATCTACGTGTATATTTTCGTCCGGTAGCCGGTCGCCGGCAACAGCGGTCAGAACAGAACCATTGTTCAACGTGGTGGTACCAGACATGCGGGCATTGTTCGCGACCATGCCACTCGCATTGTCATTAAAGGTGGCGTTTCCTGACTCACCGCCATCTTCAAGTATTAATGCGGAACTGCTTGAGAAATTTGTCCCGGTGGCCACACCACCGTTGTGAATAGTTTGTATTGCATTGTCGGTGAATTTATCTTTGATTGACTTAGCACCGCTTCCCACGGACTGTGTGGAATGAGCACTGAAGTTACTTTCACGTGAGGTTGCGTTGCCTATCAGCTCCTGTCCCGCCTGGTCGGTAAAGCTGGCATTATCAATTTGACCAGCATTCGTGGCATATTGTTTTGATGCATCTTTGAAATGGTCAGAAATAGACGACGGATTTATTCCACTTCCCGTCTTTGTGGTAGGCACCAATATTTGGCTACTTTCACCCGAAAATTCGTTACTGATAGACGATGCATTATCCGTAAGCCACTGTGCTGAATGGTCATTAAAATGGCTCTCAGATGCAGAGCTATCACTTTCAAGTACCTGGTAGGCCCCTTTGTTAAAGGAGCCGCGTACTGCTGTACTTTTTTCTATATTCTCGTCAGAGTCAGGATGCCCCAGAAATTGTGCGGCGGTATCAGTAAAGCTATCGCCCGCTGAATGCCCGTATTTAATAATTGCATGAGAATTATCCTGAAAGTTGTTATTTTCTGAATTCGCATTGTCGGCAACGATATGAGGGGTGGTAGAACTGTCATAAAGACCGGAGAGCAACAATTGTGACCCCTGAGTGAACGAGGAGTTTTGAACCCTTCCGTGATAAACGAAATAACCGCTCCCCTCACCGACAACCCTTTGACCATCAATAACCTTCCCATCAGTCACAGGATTTGAACTTGTAATAAGGCCCGGCTGGGTCAGAGTATGGCCGAGCGTATCAGCAAATCCCGCCTGAGAAACCGTTAATAGCGCCATTGACAGTGCAATCGCCAACGGCTTTTTATTTGTATTTACATTCATCCCTCTATTCCCCTTATATACTTTATTAACTTGATAAGATAATTCCATAACACATGTATTTAGCTACTTAACCGACTTGCATGCTTCGTAGCAACTTGCACTTTTAGCTTGAATAAAAAAACAACTCGATTCGGAATTATTCAAGCTAAAAATGAAATCAGCACTGATGTATCTGAAAAGTTATCATTTCGCTTCTATATTAAATTCATAAATGCTTTACGAAATTAACTTTTATGCACGCTAAAATTGGCAGATTAATAAAATAATTAGTCACCCGTACCCTCTTAAGAATTTTTTGCATATTTAAACCATTCTCGAGCATGCAATTCCCCTCCCTAAGGCATGGGTTATCTAGGTGAAAAAACCTGATAGTAAATTTTACTGCATAAGAGGTTTTACTCCGTTATCCCTGTCCTTTTAATAATTTCCCATACAATTCACAATTATTACTTACCTTGAGTTTTTTCATGGCGCTCCGTTTGTGTGAGCTAATGGTTTTTACGCTGCGATTACTAAGACGTGCAATGTCAGTCACTGTCTGCCCGCGAAGCCACTCTTTCAAAACAAAAGCTTCTGAGCGGGTAATATTACTGTCTATCTCCATCACCGGTCGCTCATATGGGATAGAAATTTCATTCCTGCCGCCGATAATTCCTTGAAGTAAATATTTTCTTATCGTGTCCAATTGTTCACCGCGGCGAATAAAAGTCATACCATTCCAACCGCTCCGAACAGTATCTGTGAAGATTACGAACCGTCCCCCACGAGTAGCATTTATTTTATGTGCCTCGCGATAGACATGCATTATGTCGGTGAAATACATATCGATGATAATCGCCCCCCCCCTTGGCTCGTATTCCCGCAATGACGTCAGACTGCTATATACCGTAAGTACATTCACTCCTATGTTACCAAGCATCATTTCCAACCCAAGAACACAAAAAGGTGAGTCCCCTATAACCGAAACATTCAATTGCCGCGTCCTCATGACACTCCGTATCTCCTCAGGAGATCTGAAGAAATAAATTGAATTTGACTCTTTGAAAACAACATCGATTAATAAATGTCACTAAAACATGAATCAGATCCAACAACAGAAAATCTAACCAAATAAGTACAACCCTCCCTAGAGCAAGATATCAAGTCATGAGGATTGGCTGAATTCTTCCATAACAGAAATAAGCAAACGAAATCTAGATGAACTTACTCCCACAAATAAAATAAAATACAAAACCATGCAGCCCGTAAGGACAAAAACACTCATACTGAACAGAACAACGCAAGCGATGCAAAACAGCTTGACGTTGGCAATGGTAGTGAGTTTTTTCGCTTTCAGGTAAAAAGAAAACACACTCATGCAATCTCCTTACTCACCCCCTTTCTTGAGGTCGGTCTTACACTGCGATAAATGTTAGCTGCCTTTAGCATAGCTACCGCACGAGACAGTTTGATACAAAATGTCTCCTTTTGCATCTTGGCTCCATTAGATTGATATTTAAGGAATTTATATGAGGTGATTTTTTTTGTTAAGTTTTTAGGGGGGGCTTTGTGATTTGTTTTTAATTCGTTTATTTTAATTTTTGAGATTTACCTGCTATACTTTTTTCAGATAAAGGTTTTAAAAGGGTTTTAGCTGGATGTTTTTTGTCCGTGCTTAATGTTCTAAATCGTATTGACTCATGACGAGACATTTTGTATCAAACTGTCTCCTTTCGTGAAACTTCCCCCCTTTAGGCTGCTTTTGTAGTTATAAGTTAACTTATGCCCCACCGCTGTATATATTCATCCGGAGAGTATTCTCAAGCACTGTGTGGTTGGTTTTGATCGTAATGAATCAACGAAGCAGCCATTTAAAGCAAGAACCACTTCCTACCCTGATGTAACGGCGGTGAGACCGCCATCCCAAGAGTAATTTCTCCACTTGAACTGCTGGTTGGATAGAATACCTTGCTAACGGGCAAGATGGCAGATTAGATTGGAATCTATATTTAAACTGTTCCATTAAGTTCAAATAACTGCTGTCTATTTTTATAGTGACATGCAAAAAAAATTATACTTTCCAAAGCTTAAGAAATCGATTCGAGTTGCTTGCCGTATATGTTACGGTATGTTGAATATTACGATGCCCTAGGTAGTCTTGAATCAGTCTTGTATCCACCCCCTGATCCGCTAAGGCAAATCCACAAGAATGCCTCAACATATGGGGGTGAACTTTCACTGTTATTTTTGCTATCACCCCCAGAGCGGAGATGATGCTATATACTCTCTTCCTTGATATTTTAGACCCTTTAGCCGATAGGAAGACCCATTCGCTATTGGCACCCCTAACCCCCCCCCTTAACTCTAGCCACTCCTTTAATATATCCACTTCTTCATCTCTTAATGGATGTATTGTAGATAAACCGTTTTTCAATCTATATATACAAATTGTTTTTTCTTCTAGATCAATATCAGAAACCCGTAAAGAACAAAGCTCACTCACCCTTAAACCATGTGTAAAAGCAAGATAAATCATACAATGATTCCTCATTCCGTGCATACCTATGTTGCTGATACTTAACAACTTTTGAATTTCACTTTTTGTTAAATGTTTTCTTTTCTTCATTTAAATTCGCCTCTAAATCTTTAATTTCTTTATTGCCACCAGTCGATGACAGCTACCTTACTTAAAATCCCCAGCTAAAACTGGGACGGACCTCTGTGAAAAATAATAGACATGATACCCGACTGCTTTACAGAATAAAATGATGGACCGCTCAGAGATAACCCTTTCCGGAAAATATGTGAATATGCTTATACGATACGGCAATATATATAAGATAACACCTATAAATAATATTTTATGAAAAATATGGATAAAACAAACCATTGGTTGCCAATAACTTTTTATTTTGTAAAAAAATGAATCGCATTTTGTTGGTGAGTTTCTAAGAAACACAGAAAATTCAATAAAAAATCAAATCATCTCGTAAATACGTTCAATTATTAGCAGAAACCCCAGCTAGATAACTATTCCTAAAATCAGATAAACAAGGAAGAAATACTTAATCTATGACTCCGCGCTCTCGTAGTCACTATAGTCATAATGGATTCATCAGAGTAGCAGGAGTTTATTCAAGTATAAATCACAATAGACCTAATTATTTCAATGCAATAATAAAGCATTATAATATAATACTGACTTGATTGTAGTATTCACATTTCAACTTCTGAATCCATGCAAAAAGTTGCAGACTGAATAAGCCCTCCGAAGTATACCATTTATTTACATCTGGTTCTTTATATCAGACTCTCATCAGCCCTCTTGCTAACCCTGCTCAAAGTAGGTGAATAGTTAGTGTCAAACAAATCATAAATATAGCGTTTTGATTCTTTTAATCAAGAAATGTTTGTTGAAACTACATTTTCAATTTGAAGGGTACTGTTGCAGTAGCGTAATCAGCTCATCAAAAGCTGCACAGCAGTTTTTAGGGTGGTAAAGAATAAAATCGTTTTTCTGGAGAAAGTCGCTCCAGCAGAATGTTTAAGTCGACCTTTAGGAGGTTCGATGATGATTTTTGAATACGCACGCCAAGAAAAGTAAAGTTTTTGGTTTGATAAGTGTGAACTCGCCTGTATTGTTCAAAAGGCTGTCAATTTTGTTACACATGTTATCTCCGGTAAGCTATGCATGCCCCTGATCTCCTCCCTGAAAACAGTGCCAGCCTAAACTAAAGTATCCGGTCTTTCTTTCATCTCACTGAGAGGCATATCAACCATGAAAAAGACCCGTTATACCGAAGAACAGATAGCATTCGCCCTTAAACAGGCCGAAACAGGCACGCGGGTGGAGGAGGGTGCAGAAAGATGGGTATTTCTGAAGCCACTTTTTATAACTGGAAGAAAAAATTTGGCGGTATGGGCGTAACAGAACTGCGCCGTTTGCGGCAGCTTGAGGACGAAAACCAACGGCTTAAGCGTCTGGTGGCGGACCTCAGTCTGGATAAGGAAATGCTCCAGGATGTCATTCGAAAAAAGTTCTGAGGCCCATTCAGAAGCGTGAAGCGGTGACTTACCTGCTGGACGCCTATCGTATCGGGCTGCGTCGTGGTTGCCGTTTAATGATGCAGAGTCGCACGGTATACCTCTATCGCAGTTGTCGTGATGACAGGGCCCTGACTCACCGGATAAGAGAAATTGCGGAGACACGGATCCGCTATGGTTGCCCGCGCATTCATATTCTTTTGCGCAGGGAAGGCTGGTTAGTCAACCACAAGAAAACCCACCGAATTTACTGTGAGGAAGGACTGAATCTGCGAGCAAAACGCCCACTCAGGCATGTTACAGCCAGGCACCGACACGCCCGTCCGGAAGTGACCGCATTTGATCAGTGCTGGAGCATGGATTTTGTTGCTGATAATCTGTTCAACGGGCGTCGGATACGTGCCCTAACTGTAGTGGATAATTTTAGTCGTGAATGCCTGGCGATCGAAGTTGGTCAGGGGCTGCGCGGATAGGATGTGGTGGCTGTTATGGAGCGCCTGAAACAAATGCAGCACAGTATACCACACCGGTTGCAGACGGATAATGGCAGCGAATTTATCTCTAAAGCGCTTGACCGATGGGCATACGAAAATAAGGTGACAATGGACTTCTCACGGCCCGGCAGACCGACAGATAATGCTTTGGTCGAGTCATTCAACGGGAGCCTGCGCGATGAGTGTTTGAATGTGCACTGGTTCCTGTCACTGGAAGATGCTCAGGAGAAGATCGAGCACTGGCGGCAGGAATATAACCAGTACCGGCCACATTCCTCATTAAATAACCAGACTCCGGAAGATTTTGTCCGAAGCCTGCAAACAGACCGGGATCTCTGATTTATCCTGGCATCAATATTGGGAAGGGATCAAAAAAACGGAACTCTCAAAAAGTGTGTGGAACTAAAACAGGTATGCTTACAACCCCATGGTAGCGGCATTGGACAATAGCTCTTCCGGTATGATGATTCCTTGGCTCACAAGCCCTACTGAGGATGGTCTATATTTCATTAACAATAAGGGCTTAAACCAATACCCTGTAAGCGTGTAATCGTCAATTCAAACCGAGCACTTTGTCAGAGATATAATGAGCGACACTAACGAAGTGAGAATGCAAAAAGGTTTACCCATGAGTTTTCGAGCAGAAATTTGTCAATTTTGTTCTGCGGCACAAGTAAACAGTGGCCCAGGTTGCTGTACTTAGGCAGTATGGAGGAGAGATCGGTGGAAACATACCAATAGCAAGTGCTTCAACTCCGGACAACGGCGAATACAAAAAATTGAAAAGCAGGTTCGCTAGTTGCAAAGCGACAACGCCCCTGTTAATAAACGCTTCTTGGCCATGGAAATGAACAACGACAAATAGTCGCGGCGAAACTGAATAAGCCCGTGGAAAACAATCAGCAGGTATGGCAATGACTGCTCCTTACGCGCAGTATATTTTACACCTGAATTAGGGTCTTGAATTCAAACGCGAATCAGCCAATTTGGTTGTCGATCAAAATTACACTACCACTCAGGTAATGTAGGCCATGGAGGTAGACCTCTCTACGATGATGAAATAGGTAAAACAGCTGCGTGATGAACGGCTGGGAAAAAGGTCAAAAGCCCCTCTAATAACCCCGGAACAAATCTAAATACGGTGTCCAAAGAAAAAACACAACATATTGAAATTTAATATTATATTAAAAAACCACCGCGTTCTTGATGTCAGACTCATTTAAAAGTTCTCACTAATCGGATAACTCAGGGCGCTTTACGCGGTGTCGTCCATCTCATCAATACAATTTGGCTTGCCCATTGAGTTTACGCAACCTCAAAGATATGATAGCTGAGCGTGGTATTATTGTTGATCATGCTAGCGTATCGCACTGGGTTATCAGGCTGATACCTTTCCTAAATAAGGCTTTCCGCCTACCCAGGCGCACAGGAGTGTGCATGGACAAAACCTACAATAAAATCAAACTCCACTGGAAATATCGATACCACACAATGGACACTGCTGGCCACACCATCACCTTCCTGATGACGGACAAACGGAACACTGCAACCACATTACTTTTTTTCGCAAGGCCATTGGTCATCACGGCGAACTATAGCTGATCACAATCGATAAAAGTGGAGCCAACACAGCGGCTGATGTGGGGATTCAGCTTGTTTCGGCGGGATTTGAACTTATCCAGATGATACGTAAACGTCAACATCCTGCAGAAATGAACTGCCGCCAGTGAAGGAATTTTGCCTGTTGTCTGCCTTAAAAACAGGCATACATCTTCTGCCGGCTAGCTGTGATTAATATGATGAACCAGCTAAACATCTCCTTCTCTGAATCTGATTGCTTGGCTTTTCCGTTTTCTGTAATTACCGGCAACCGCGTCCGCCGGGCGGAATTTTGGCCTAAACCCCGCTATATGGTGTTCACATCTGTATCAATCCACTAAATGCAGTGCCGAATTATTTGATTCCGTTTTATGGCATAATTCCATAAGTCGGAAACGATGACCGGAAGCGTCCACGAGTTTTTGCCGTGGTATCCGCCTCGCCGCTGGGCGAAAATGGTCACCTTAGCCGCCGCCGGCGGACAACTTTGCGCAGATCGCGCTGAGTGAATTCTGAAAAGCGATCAGGGGGTGAGTAGGCTAATTTTTACGTAGCGCGATCTCGGCCGTTTTTGGCCACACGTGATGACATTTGCGGTTCTGTTTGAAGGGGAAGATGACCGATGACTGAGTTGACCACGCTGCCGGGACCGGAGCGTCGCCCCATGTTAATGGTGCGTCCGGAAGATCACCGGCGCGCGCTGGCCCTTCGGCAAATGGCGATGGCCTATGTCGACCTGCCAAGATACCTTTTATTGCCGGAGGTCAGCGCCCTGCTCCACTACTTACCCGACTGGTCACAGCACGCCCTGGTTTCCACGCTGTGGAACACCGGCGGGCGGATCAATGAAGTGCTCGCGTTGAAAAGGCGGGACTTCCGACTTAACGGCGATTACCCGCACGTGGTGATCCGCACCGCCAAGCAGCGCCGCGCCGGCACAGGCCGTCCGGCCAAGGGAAACTCGGCAAACCGCGTAGTGCCTTTATCCGATCCGGGGTTTGTGGACGAGCTGCGCCGGCTGTTCGCCAGTACGCGCGAGCGTAATGAGACAGATGCGCAGACCGGTGAACGACGTCCGCTTCCCATCTGGACGGCGACCGACAGAACGGTTAGAAATTGGTTAACCCGGGCGGTGGATGAGGCAAGGCGTGACGGCGTCACATTTTCGGTACCGGTCACGCCGCACGTGTTTCGGCACAGCTACGCTATGCACCACTGCTATCAGCATACGCCGCTGAAAGTGCTGCAGGCACTGCTCGGCCATGAGAAAGCGGAAAGTACGGAAGTGTATACGCGGGTGTTTGCGTTAGACATTGCGGCCAGTCAGCAGATCACGTTTAGCATGCCTGAATCACAGGCAGTGATGTTGCTGAAAGAAACGTATCAAGAGAAGGTTTTTTGACACAAAAATGACTCCATTAGCACGCTGTTACGGCACTATATTTGTACCATTTTAGTATGTAATGAATACGTGTCTTAGCCCGTGAATATAACGAGTACATGATGCATTGTGTTCAGCCTTATGAGAAGCCAAGGGCAATGCTAGATGACATACTTGTACTTAAATAAGTACATTGGTATTATATCACAAATTGCTTTAAGGAGGCTGTTCAATGCGACATATCACTTTTACAGAAGCCCGTACTAATTTCGCGAACGTACTGAATCAGGTCAGCGATGACGCCGATACCCTCGTTATCACCCGTCGTGGCAGCCGTGACGTAGTGATGATTGATGCAGACGAATACAGAAGCATGGTTGAGACGCTTTACCTGTTCAGTAACCCGGCAAACGCTGCGCATTTAGAGGAATCATTGAACCATTTAGATCGCGGTGAAACGGTTGAAATTGATGTATGAAAACCGTATTCACGGCGCGCGCCGCTGAGGACTATCGATACTGGCAAGATAACGACCCGAAGAAGTTTGAACGCATGCGCCAACTTATTAAAGCCCTGCATGCTGACGCGTTCGTCGGGATAGGTAAGCCCGAGCCTCTAAAGCACAAAAGGCCATTGTGGTCACGGCGTATCGACCGTGAACACCGGCTTGTCTATTACGTAAAAGACGGCGAAATTGTTATCATCGCCTGTCGTTTTCATTACACCGGCATCTGATAGGCCCGCATTCTGCGCGCTTTTTTGTGCCTGTAGGGGCAAACGCATCTGAAAAGTAAGATCGTTAGAGTCGCATATTTCTTTGATAACGTGTTTGACCTGCTCCCCGTAGATTAGTACACCCCGATGTTAGTAATGTCTTCATAAGCCACATGAGGACATCCCCATGAAGAAGCTTTTTTCCGACCAACAGATCATCAGTATTCTCCGCGAGGCTGGAGCCGGGGTATCCGCCCGTGAACTCTGCCGCAAGGACGCCATTTCCGATGCCACTTTTTACACGTGGCGTAAGAAGTATGGAGGTATGGAGGTATGGAGGTATGGAGGTGCCTGAGGTTAAGCGCCTGAAGTCGCTTGAGGAAGAGAACGCCAGACTCAAGAAGCTGCTTGCCGAAGCCATGCTGGATAAAGAGGCGCTTCAGGTGGCTCTTGGGCGAAAGTACTGACGCGTGATGTTGATATGTGATGCGACCGGTCTGTCGCAACGTCGTGCCTGCAGGCTAACAGGTCTATCCCTGTCGACCTGCCGCTATGAGGCTCAGCGTCCGGCTGCTGATGCGCATTTATCAGGGCGCATCACTGAGCTGGCACTGGAGCGCAGGCGTTTTGGCTACCGTCGCATCTGGCAGTTGCTGCGCTGTGAAGGGCTTCATGTTAATCATAAGCGCGTGTACCGGCTTTATTACCTCAGTGGCCTGGGTGTAAAACGCAGAAGGCGTCGGATAGGGCTGGCAACAGAACGTCTGCCGCTGCTCCGTCCGGCGGCGCCCAATCTGACCTGGTCGATGGATTTCGTCATGGACGCATTGGCCACCGGTCGCAGGATCAAGTGCCTTACCTGCGTGGACGACTACACGAAGGAATGCCTGACGGTCACTGTTGCCTTTGGGATTTCAGGCGTGCAGGTCACCCGTATTCTGGACAGCATTGTGCTGTTTCGCGGCTATCCGGCGACGATAAGAACTGATCAGGGCCCGGAATTTACCTGCCGCGCGCTCGATCAATGGGCCTTTGAGCATGGCGTGGAGCTGCGGCTTATCCAGCCCGGCAAGCCGACACAGAACGGATTTATTGAGAGTTTTAACGGACACTTTCGCAATGAATGCCTGAATGAGCACTGGTTCAGTGACGTCCGTCATGCCAGGAAAACCATCAGTGAATGGCGTCAGGATTATAACGAGTGCCGCCCGCACTCCACGCTGAATTATCAGACGCCGTCTGAATTTGCGGCGGCCTGGAGAAAGGGTAATCCTGATAGTGAAGGATCCGACATTACTAAGTGAGCGTTGTATCTAATCCTGGGGGCAGGTCAAACCAGTCGGAAATTACGTGTAGTCAGAAGGCGAAAAATCAACTCAATGCAAGATCTGTTTCGAATAAAAGAACTTCGCTAAGGTGAGGCTCTTTTTAGTGTATTAGAGTAATTTGAGCATGTGGAGATGGAACAACATGCGAGATATCTACTGTTTCACGTGCTTTACTGAGATCATAAGTTGCCTGCATAGTAAGCCAAAGGCGTGCTGCTATGCCTAACCCAGCTTCGAGGAGTACCGCCATCTCTGGACTAATCGCCGTTTTACCGGTGGCCACCT
Organism: Rahnella sp. ATs2; assembly: GCF_051851855.1. Classification (NCBI taxonomy): domain Bacteria; kingdom Pseudomonadati; phylum Pseudomonadota; class Gammaproteobacteria; order Enterobacterales; family Yersiniaceae; genus Rahnella; species Rahnella sp. ATs2. The sequence goes on from NZ_JBLYPL010000030.1 coordinate 49,421, forward strand.
TGCTCAAAGCTGACGGCGAGATACCAAGATCTCGGGCAAGAGAGCGTAGCGTGATTTTATAATCTTCAAGATATTCCGTAATTAATCCGCCAGGGTGCGGTGGGTTCAACATAGCCATTAATGATAATCCTCTAAATTAAGTATATAGGCATCCTCATCTCTAAATTCGAAGGTGATCCGCCAATTAGCCCTAACAGTGATAGAATACAGATTATGTTTATCACCCTTCAGAGGGTGTAGTTTAAGATTTGGATAAAGTCTAAAGTCATCAGTGGTTGATGCTTCATCGAGTACGAGCAAGCGGAGCTTAATACGTTCAGCGTCTTTAGCTTGTACCCCGCTTACGTCCCTTTTTCATAGAGCTTTTGCAACCCTTTGTGCTTCCAGCTTTTTATCACTTTAATCACTTACTGTTTCCTAAAAGGAAACACCTTGCTTTGTTACTTTTTACAATTTAATGAAAAGCACGAAGCTCAATCGCATCATTTTTTTGATTAAGTGATTGATTTAATTAATATAAATATCATTATCTGTATCTGGTTTGTAGTAACTAAAATGAGATGTTCTCTATTTCAAATATCACAATTAAGTTTAAATATGAGTGTGACAGGGAGAAGGATTACTGAATTCGGATTTGTTCTACCTGAATGACTGTGTTCCCTTTTTCCTTTATAAGGGGACCACTGATGCTCACGAGGTCTTTAGGTGTCACCTTCTGCCCATTCCACTTATCATCTTTCAGGGAGATAGCGATAACGCCGGTTTTGTCGCGGAAAATATAATGATTTTCTGCGGTCTTTTTAATGATATTCCCTTCAAGTGTTACCCACGAATTTCTGTCATTATTAATCGCCATCTTCACTGTAGACTCTTTTGCATCTTCAGAACCTTTTATCCCACTATCCTGTTTGTAAGATGGCGGAGGTGTTTCTGAAGCCTCAAATCCACCTCCGGGGCCAGAAAATGCAGGTAAGCTAGATAACATTAAGATGGACGCCAGAATTAATCTTTTCATTTTTGTCTCCTTTTTAAGTGATTATATATTTATAGCTACATATTCAGAAGTGTCAAACTCAGGACTAAATCAATATTAGTTGAGAAACTCAGAGCACGCTGACTGCCAGCTCATACAACATCAATATAATGAGGGTCTCATGCCGAATGAGTCAGAAAGATTATTCTGGAAACCGAGTCCATTTATGCTTGCCCACTACAAAGCTGAAGCTGAAGTTTGAATTATAGGATTTACCTTCTAGTATTCAAAGAAAATGTATTTTATTGGCAACTTCCTTCCTAGCTGCTATTTTCAGTAGTTCTGAAAAGCTGCAATATATCGATGGTTTACTATACTTATCATTCGAAGTCGTAATTTACCCACGAAACTATGCACGGTAATTACCCCACACCAACTTTACCCATGACCAGTTGGAGAACAACATGCAAAAGTGTAAAACCTTGAAAAAGTTGCTAGCGGTATCGGCAGTGGCTGCTATGTTCAGCACTGTCGGCGTACACGCCCAAACCCCGGCGGGCGCTGCCCAGAATGCATCGAGCGTTAAGATCAGCTCCGGTGACGAAAAGGCGTTAAAGGATATGGCGCAAGCAGATATCAATGAAGTCGCCGCAGCCAAAATTGCGCAGAGTAAGGCCCAAAGCAGCGAAGTCCAAGCATTCGCTCAGCAGATGGCCGAAGACCATGGTCATGCCTTAATGAAAGTACAGATCACCGCGAGGCAAAAGGGTGTAGCACTGCCTACTCAGCCGGACGCCATGCACATGGCCATGGCTGCCAAGCTGGAAAAGCAGAGTGGAAGCGAATTTGACAAGATGTATATGGAAAACGCCGGCACAAAGGATCACAAGATGGTGTTGTCGATACTGCAAAGTGACGCCAAGAAGATCAATGATCCGGATGTGAAGGCTCTTGCTGACGCCCATACGCCTGTCGTTGAAAAGCATCTAAAATCGGCCCAGCAGATGTCCATGCAAACAGATATGTCAGCAGGTGATCTGGCCCAGATTTGGTGGACACGCCCTTAAGAGAGGACTTGTCGTTCGAATACCATCGGGCTGACATAACCCAGTGTGCTATGTCGACGTTTCTGATTGTAATCCACTTCAATG
>NZ_JBLYPL010000031.1:0-45346 GCF_051851855.1 Rahnella sp. ATs2
GTGTTTGAAAGAGAGACATCGTTTAACTTAGCCCACATGAGCAGATCAATCATTGGAAGGATACGGTAGTCAACCAACTTTAGAATCTTTCCCAGACCAAAAGCCTCTTGCTTCCTGCCCTTGATTCCATACTCTTTCCTCCACACAGGAAGTAGCGCACGAAGCGAGCCTATGATTTCGTCATCCGATGAGCTTTCGAGGTCAAAGAAGGTATACACACGGCTTTCGTTTGTTCCCAGAACAACGGCTCTCATACTTTGAGTAAGTGACTTCTCCCTGCCATCTTTCTTGAGTTGATCACTACCTTTGACAAACGATTCTTGCGAGAACATTTCAAGTGACCTTCTGAGGCTTTCAATATGACCAAAAGTGACTTGTCGTATGTGCGTTTGGCTTTCTGCTAGATGAGTGTCGAGGTCAATTCTTTTACTGATTAGAGGGTTACCTGCAAGGATCTGGTCAAAATAATCATCTCCTTCTCCAAAAAACTCAATTGAGTCGAGGATGTTCTTTCTTACCTGTAACTCCTTATGTAAGCCTTTTAAAGTGCAAGACTCAACATCAACATAGTTGTCGTAGTCAAACCAAGCCTGTAGCTCTTTGTAGATCTGAACCGTATCCATACTGAGGCCTTACATTTGTGTTTTTATAGCTCAATGTAGAAGTCAGCTCATCATCACCTTGAACCAGCTTCTCAATCAACAAGCTCTGAAACAGTAACAACGGCTGATAAAATTGAGTATAATTAAGACGCTTTTTTCAGTGTCTCACAACAGTTTTTAAGGTTATTTTTGAGTGTTGGTATCTATGATGGTATAAAAACCTTAACTCCAATAAAAACCTTTAAAATCAGTAAGTTAACCACTAGTTCGATTTCTGCAGGGGACACCATACATACCTCATCTGAAGTCTATCGAAATCAATAAAAACCCCTTGTAATCAGCACGAAACCTCCAATGTCGACAATTCTATGTCAACTGGCATCTACCCATTTCAACGTAAATCAATACGTCTATGGGGCCTTATAGGAGGCTTATTCTGTTCAACGAAAAATGTGGCCCCCAATGCCCCTTAATGCAAGTCAGGTAGATACAGTCAAACCCAGGGAAAAAGTCTTTAAACTCGCTGATGGCGGTGGGTTATATCTCCAGGTCAACCCTAACGGTTCAAAGTACTGGTGGATGACATATCGATTCGCGGGAAAAGAGAAAAAGTTGTCATTTGGGATCTATCACGACATATCACTTGCAGAAGCTCGCACTAAACGAGATGAGGCAAGAAAGGTATTGGCGAATGATAAGGATCCCGGTGAGGTCAAAAAAGCTGAGCAGCTAGCCAAAAAACTCTCGGTTACCAACAACTAGCTCTCGAATGGTACAACGCTAAAGTATCTGGCTGGTCGAAAAATTATGCTGATTACGTCAAGCGAGCTTTTAAAAATAATGTCTTCCCCTATCTAGGCTCCCAGCCGGTGAATGTAATAAAGCCGCTGGAGCTTTTGTCTGTTTTGCAACGAATGGAAAAGCGAGGAGCGCCTGAGCTCGCAAGCAAAGTACGCCAGCGTTGTAGTGAGGTTTTTCGACACGCGATTGTGACAGGTCGTGCCGAACACAACCCAGCAGCTGATCTTGGTAGCGCTTTGCAAGGCCATGAGAAACAGCACTATCCCTTTCTTACCGCCGCAGAGCTGCCTAAGTTTTTGCACAAGCTGTCAAGTTACTCTGGAAGTCTGATTACCCTTCTCGCAACCCGGTTGCTCATGCTGACAGGTTTGAGAACACTAGAATTACGTCTGGCTGAATGGAGTGAAATAGACTTCGATAATCGTATCTGGGAATTCCCAAAACTAGAATGAAAATCAAACGTCCTCACATTGTCCCATTATCGACTCAATCCTTGAGCGCCCTTCGTCAATTGAAAGAACTAACTGGAACCTACCAGCTTATTTTTGCTGGACGAAACGATGTTAACAAAGCGATGAGTGAAGCTAGCATTAATATGGTTCTAAAGAGAGTTGGCTACGATAAGAGAGCGACTGGGCAAGGTTTTCGCCACACCATGAGTACTATTTTGTATGAGCAGGGATTCAACTCGGCGTGGATCGAAATGCAACTAGCTCACGTAGATAAGAACTCAATTCGCGGAACGTACAACCATGCACAATGTATTAATGGGAGGCGGGAAATGATGCAGTGGTACGCTGACTACATCGAAAACCTGGAAAGTGTAACTACAACAGCATAAAAAGCTCAGCCCATAACGGGCTGAGCTTTGCCACACCCCTTAATTTTTGCAAATTGCCGAAAATAGTTGAAAAATAGACTGACTCAAACAAATGAGCCCAATATCCAGTCGAATCCTTCCCAAAGCAGTAAGCGCCGTCCAAGCGATGGATTTAAAAACCAAAGAACAGCTTGCTGATGAAATATTCCGCAATCAACTAATGGCTGGCTTCGGTTGTGGTGCTGGATAGGTTTGGGGTAACAATGGAAAAAATTAATTTTGCAGTCAACATCCTGCTTATTTGTTTCACTGCGATGAAGATTCCCGGTCTTATCTGGCCTTTAATTACAGAGGTTTAGTTCACCACTGGTACTGCCGAAATCTATTCTGTTCACGCAAAATATTTGCCGAATCTTTGGACCCTTTTGCTGGTCCGCGACAGCAGGCTTCGCAGTCACTGCAAAAATTATAGTATCAACTGGGAGTGATTGGGATAACAGCTGTGCCCGCACTTCATATTCCTCTTTTTTGAAAGAAATCTACGAAAAAACCATTATCATGGATGGAAGCTAACACTCTTCCCATTCACTAAACCTATATTGAGGTAATTTTAATATGATTAGTTTTTTTAAATTAAAAATAAATATTCACTCTGATAATTTACAAAGCGCCATTAATAAAAAAACAAATAATACATCGCTATCTAGTAAGTCGTTGGAAAAATTAGTGAGCATAGCAAATACTCAGTATGAATTCAAAAATGGAGAGGCTGAATTTATAATCAGAGGTACCCCTTGTAGTACTAATGTGAATTATGGAAAGGTTTCAAAATTAATCAAAGAAATAAAAATTATTAAATCCTTCAAAGATGATTCATTTATCAACTCTCGAATTCACTCGTGGGAAGTTAATGCTAAAGAATTATTAAAAACAAATTACAACCCTGATGAGGAGAAACAATTATTGGGTAAGGGATCAAGAGGAACTGTATATAAAGATGGTGAATCTATTCTAAAGAAAACGAAAAACTTAACACTAAATGAAATTTTTCATGAAGCAAATATGTGCAATGAATATCATATAAAAATACAGAGTTTTAAAAAACCACCCACTATAGTAGAAAAATGTATTGAAATGCCATTCATCAACGGCAAGACTCCAAATTTCAAAGACACACTAATAGGAGTTAACGACCTATTTAAAAATGTTTTTTTTATGGGTGATGCAAAACCATCTAACTTTTTGAAAACTCCAGAAGGCAGCGTGGAACCCATAGATTTCGGACTTGTATTTAAGCATGATACATTAGAATCTATTGATCATGAAGTGAAAAAAAACATAATCTCTGACTATCTTAAAGGTGGGTTTAGATACATTCCAAACGAAATTAAGAATGAATATCATTCATGCATTGTAAAATTGGATGATATTCTTGGGAAAGATAGCCCCACAAGAAAGATAAATCTTAAAATACTATCAAAAGCAGGACTTTAAATTATACTCAAGAAAATTCTCATATCTTCACCCATAAGCGCCTTCAAAATCAAATGATGGCATAATCATGAAGAAAAATTATTCCTTGCAGCGTCAATATATTTATAGAGGGTGGATTTTGCCCACCCCATGACTTCACATATCTGTGAGACAGTATTTTTTTCATCATACAACCGAACGGCCAACGCCTGTTAACCCTTATTCAGCATCTTTGGCCGCCAACCTTTACGCTCTCTTGCCCGGGCAGCCTGAAGCCCGGCGGGAGTTCTTTCCGACGTCAAGTTACGTTCAAATTCCGCCAGTGCACCAAACAGATGAAATATTTGCATGCCGGCACTGGAAGTGATGTCGATGGATTCCTGAAGACTTTTTAACCTGCAGTAAAGCCGCATACCGCTTTATGAGAAAACTTCTGAATAATAAGATGCACTGGCACATTCCTCGGCTGATTAATACCGGTAAGGCCCCAACATACGGGAGGCCGCTTGCTCAACTTAAGCGCTAAGGAAAATGTCCGCCGGATGTTGAGCACTGGCAGATTAAGTAGCCAGGAAAACTATTTTTTTGTGCTATTGATGTCTTACCGTAACAATGAGGAGGCTAAGAAATATATTATACCCCGACAGCTAAACCATGAATTTCCTCTGAGTTTAGCAGCGTCTACATGTCGCATATTAAGCCTCATTGAGGGCATCTCCCTGAACTTACGCAGAATCCTCCTAGTTGTGATTTGATCTCGGTTGAGTCCAGTTAATAGCAGGAGAACAAAATATGGGATAGAAACCGCAATATACAGACTTTAAGTTGATTTTGGTAGACCAAGGAAGAGTTTGAGATGGTGCGAGAATACGAGTCTAACCTACGACCGTTGCATCGCTAATACAAGCCAACTCGTAATGAGTACAACCATGAGCACAAAAATGATATATTAAATAAAATTAAGAATACTTAACTCAAATCACGGTTAAACATCAAACTAAACCTTAACATCATGCAAGAATCCACGTACCGGCGTGGATTCTTTTATAAATGCGGCGGATTTTACAATTACGTGTCCGGAAGAATTGCCGGTAATACAGTCTCCCAGGCTTGAAGAATACAGTGTAGCGTGTTGGTATTTTTCACGCCTAGCTTATGTAACCCTCTTATCGTATGCGAGCTAACGGTCTTTTCGCTGATGCTAAACATCTGGGCAAGATGCTTACGGTTAGGGACTTTGTATAATTCCTTAATTACCATCTCTTCTCTGCAGGTCAAAATGGCCATTGTCTCGTCATCTAAGTCCTTTTCAAGACTCGTTTGAAGGCGACTAGCATATGCTTTGAGAGTGGCATTTTTACCTAAAAAGGCATGGCTGCAATATACCAGTGCGCTGAATGAATCATTGATATCTGCATGGCGTAATTTATCACCATGGAAAATATAGACGTACTCGCTGCCCGCATCAAAAACTATCATTCCGGAGGTATCACTAATATTAAGCTTTTCGATTAATGAACGTACGCCAAGAATAAAATAATTATCGTAGGAATAAATCTGCACAACACCATCCGATTTCTAGCTGAAATATTTAGTTAAAGGCCTGCTAAGCAGGCCTTGAGTATGCTGACAAAGCGGGGAGGTTAGCAGGAGCGCATAAAGACCGGTTTTGGCGGCACGCCCGGAGGGCAATGGTCCAACAGGGCCGTAAATGCTGTCAATGCCTCATCTTTTTCTTTGTTACGCATCGCTATCTCTGCTGGGGTTGTGGCAAGCATTAGATTTACATCCAAATCAAATGTTTGTGCGATACCCATAATCCCAACAACGCTAGGGTCGTGTTGACGGCTCTCCATATTGATGTTTGCTAGAGATATTTCTTTATATGAACGCATGGCAGAAAGTAGCGAAATAAATTTATCTTTATTCTCACGTGCGTTAGCATCAGATGAATTGAATTTATTTTCAAAAATTTTATTTACCTCTGCTTTATTGTCTTTATTGGCCACCAGCGCTCTGCGCTCTTCTGGAGAAAATTTATTTTCCGCCAGCGTTTCCCCCATCCATTTTTTTATCAAAAAACTTGCTTCAACATTATTAATTTCATTAGTTTTGACCGCATCCAGAAATGCAGTCTGGTCGGTCAAGCGTTGATTAAATTCGCTAAGTTTGATCGTTGGACTCTGTCGGAACATACCATTTATAGAGCTAGGGTCAGCTTCCATTTTCCGCATTAACTCCTGACAGAATATCCTCGTGTCGGCTCCCGAGATAGGATTAAGCGTAGTCACAGGCGGCGTTGACACAGGCGATGTTGACGCAGGAGCTTCAGCAGCCGAGGGACTCATCCTCTCACTAAGGCGATGGAAACCTGCAACGACCGCGTCTTTCATCGTTACCAGTGAGTTGTATACTTTTGTCACGCAAGAAAGAAATCCCTGCTGGACGCTATTCATGGCATTCCCTGCGGCCGTGGCGGCTTTAGCGCTGGCGCTTGCCATCGCCTGGTACAGTTCAGCAGGCGGAATCGGCATTGTAATCATTACATAGTTTCCTTATTAATTTACTGTCGCCCTCCCTATGTTCAGGCGACATTGAACGAACTGCGTTATGCACTTTCCTGCACGCGCTGGATAATATCCGCAACGGTCAGGCTGCTACTGATATCGGACTCTGGTATCGTTACGCCTATCTCTTCGAGCCGCATAAGGAGGTCTATAAGCTCAACGGAGTCCATTGCCAGGTCAGTAATTAAACTGTCCTTCAGGTTAATATTTTTTGGTAGAACGCCGTTTACCTGATAAATGAGATTAGCCACCAGCGAAGCTATCGTTTTATCAATCACTGATTCATTCATAGTGAATAACCTATTGCTCGCGTCGGCGTATGAACTCAGCTAACTTTTCCTGAAAAGGAAGTTTTTCTTTGTCCTGCTCAACACTCTTATTTTCCAGAGCTCCGAATTTAGATTGATCTCGTGGCTTTAACCTCGAAAGCACCGCATCCAGTTCAGCTGAGTCAGATTGGGAACCCTTAGGAACGAAACTCACCGGCTTCGACTCCCTGTTCCAGGAATTCACAGTGCGTACCGTTGTGTAAACCTGGTCGTTGCCAGACCTATTCCCGGGCATATTTACGGCCGCAGCATTAATTCGCGTTGGCTGGAAACCATCAGCTGCAGATTTACGGCTAACCTCTTCACCATCCTTGCGAAGCATTCCGTCATCAGTCGAATCCATGCCTGGATTGGCAGTTTTGATATTTGCGGGTGCCCTGTTCGCTGCCGAACCGTCACTCTGCACCTGAGGATTTAGTGGGGGTTCAGGTTCAGGCCTTATCAGGCTATCCGTTAAGTTCTTCTCAACATTATGCTCCACGGTTGGTTTTGCCTTTTCCCCTTCAGAAGCCAAGGCATCGTTTTTTTCCAGGTGAGCGAAGGCTGAAGGAGCCCTTTGCTTCAAAGCTTCAAACTTATCCGCCAGCGTCACGACTTTTCCGCTTGCCCGCTCAGGTTTAGTCTCTGGCCCAGGAGGGATAAAATGCGTCGGCGTTGAAGATCTGCGATTCAAAGGATCAATGTTGCGCGAGGTGGTGTAAATAAAATCACCGTTTGATAAAGAGGTGCGGCCGGACGGCTCCTTTTTCTCGCGCAGTACGACGCCATCGACGTTGTCCGCTTCCAAATTTTGCGCATTCTGCGTTTTGGACGCCTCGCCATCGAACGCCGTCTTCTGCATGTTTTGTTCAACCACAATGGTTGGCTGTTGCTGAACTTTGGGCTCAGGGCCAAGGCTCGAATCGTGAACAGTTTCCGTTTCAGTCGCCCCCTCAGTTTGAGTAGCGATGCTCTTTAATTCAGGCTTTGGTGTCTGGGTTTCAATTTCCCGCCTGGCAACGTTTTGCTGCGGAGTGTCGACAGCCAGCTCTTGCTTGTAGCCCTTTACGCCAGCCAGATTTCCAAGGAAGTTGCTACCGCCTCCAATGCCAGCATTAAACAGGTCTTTAATGAGACCCACCTTTTCAATATTGGTAAGCCCTGAATCCAGAATGTGCTTAACAATCGTAGAGTTAGAGTCCGCAGGCGAGGTATTCGCCGCACCAACTGAATGGGTAATATCGCCAACACTCCCCCCTTGGCTGGTGATATTCAGAGTAATGCCGCCCTGCCCTGGCCCGGTTGGAATAAATACTCTTTGGTTATCTGCACCACCTTCGGGGTTAGGATTCAGCATCTCCGGGCCTTGTGGTGCAGGGGTCAACGGTTCCGCATCATAAAATGTCAGCGTTTTCGAAATAGCGGCACAGTCATTGACGAAAAAGTTCAGCTTCTGGGCCATCGTTTCCCATGGCTGATTGGGCTGTGTCAGACCTTCTACGTCATGCTTCAGGGTAGATTTGCAAACATCCAGACATTGCTTGAAGATGGCCTTGTCGTGAGTATCCACTGACTTCGCCTGGTGATGATCTTCCCAGGCTTCCATACAGTGTTCAATATACTTGTTGATCACCTTCTCAAAAGCGCCCGCGCTGTATTTTGAAACCAGGCCTGAGAGTTCTTTTGCTACCTTCTGCTCTTTATTTTCATTGCCGTTAGCTTCGGCAAGTTTCTTACAAACTTTATCAAGCTTGGCTAGATCTTCTGAATTACCGCTATCTTGCACATCCTTATAGATAACACCGATAAGCGTCCTGATCTTATTTCCTTCAGGGCTTAATTCTTTTTGAAGAAAATCGGCTGGGAGATTTTTTTGCGCCTCATGCCAAACAAGCTGTTTTGCATTAACGGTCTGATGCGGCTGTTGTCTAAATAGGGCTATCGGATCGTTTCTACCTTCTGTAATCAGATTGATAAAAGCGGGTCTCTCGGTCGCGCATGCAGAGCTATCCATGCCTCTGGCATAGATAGATTGAATATCCTGTCTGACTGCACCATTAATAGATCCAGGCATAATAATAACTCCTCAACTGTCCTATGTTTTGACTTTGATGCAGGGCATAAAGCACCGGGTTAGGAAATTTAACAGCCGCTGAAAGACCGTTTTTTTTGGCTTGTCACTCGTTTCTCGATAGCGACTGTATATTTCAGGCTGCGCGATTAAAGCTTGATCGGCACGGTCATTATTGTGCGAAGTAGCTTGTTTTAGGGTATCGGCTCGCATATGAAAATAATAACGTTGTGCGGCGCAAACCCCTTCACCTGGCAATGAATGATGCTCTTCTAATGCAGAAGCATAGCCAAAATGGTCTTTAAAACTCCCCTGCGAGCTGTTAGACGACCCACTGTTCATACGTCTTAAAAAAGTGTCTGGTTCCGCAAATTTCACCTGCAAACCCGAAACGCGGCAGGCGAATGCACCATAGGTTTCATTTACTCCCTGAGTCAGATAAATATCTTGTCTTAAACTTTCTTGCGATGCGAACCTTTAGATGCTGTTCATATAACCCACCCAGCAAATTTTTAACCTAAGGCTTTAAGAACGTCTTTTGCACTTTCCGCAAGGGACGCGATCGCACCACTCAATACTTTATTTAAATTATCGAAGGTGCTGTTTGCCTGGCTATAACGTTGGGCAAAAGCCTGCATATTACTTTGCAGGGCGCTGCCGCCTGCATTAAAGGAGGCAAGCCACGCCTGGTAGCTGGCCGTAGAAACTTTGCCACCGCTAATACCTGATGGATAATTAGGTGCAGCGCTGTACTGATCGAGGTTGAATTCGATTTTACCGCTATCGTTTACTTTAAAGGCAGGCGCAAGCGTGGTTTCCATACTTTTACGCTCTTCCGGCGTCATTTTATCCCAGTTTTTTACACTGCCCAGGTCGATACCGTTAACTTCATTCCTGAAGTCGTCATACCCTTTTTTCATGACGGATGTATCGAACTTAACATTATTACCGTCATCACCTGTGGAAACGGCTTTGGATGCCGCTCCCTGCACGTGCGTATTATAAGCTTCGTACATTTCCGTATACTTCTGCATCAAATCGGCATAGAAATCTACGTAATCGCCTTTGATTTCTTTAATGGCGAGGGCCATTCTGGCCCACAGCTCGGCATAGCTGGTGTGGGTGGAAATTTCGTCATCACCGCTCTTTGGCTCCGGTGCAGGTTCCTGCGCCGCTCTTTGTTTCTCAGCCGAAAACTGGCTTAACGAATAGTTCGCCTTAGTACGATTTGTTACGATCTCGCGTTGGATATCCGATAACGCCTGAGCGCTACTCTTTACACGCTGTTCCTGATTGGCGACCATCTCAGCAACGTCATCCGACGGTTGCGCGCCGTCATTGGCCGTTTTGAGACACTCTAATGCGGCAAGCAGTTTGCTGTTATTAAAATCTTCGCCGCTGGTATCCAAACCATACTGACCAAGTAGTGCCCTAATTTCATCAAACTTATCCGCCTTATTAGGGGTATCCAACTGAGCAATAAGCTCTTTTATTAGTTTCGTAGTCAGTTCCGAAGTTGAACCTGCGTGGGTTTCAGCCATCGGCGCAGCCTGGGTAGCGTTGGTATCAGAGGAATAATAACTAACGGGGTTGGGTACAGCATTATTTACGTTAAGCATGGCGATATTCCTTTTGAGCAACGTATGCCGGGTATCCCTGCATACGTTGCTTATTCTTCAGATTTAGCGTGTACGTTCCGCGATGGAAGATACCGCGCTGTTATTAGCGTTGAGTATGGTGTCGGTCATACTTCTGATGGCCGCATTGGTCTCAGCGGCCTTCTTGGCCGTTTGACTTTGGGTATTGGCCAGTTCGCTGTTAACATCGCGGTCGGCGCGAGCCAGCTCTGCCTCTTTCTGCTTCTCAGCGGCTGATACGCCAAATGCCCCTTCAACAGCCCCCTGCCCGGAACGAATACCCTGGTTGGCGTACTCAGCGGTAACACGGCTTTTCTGCGTCGCGAGCTGTACCGAATTGTGGGTATCGCGCTTAAGCGCGCTGGCGTGCATATCAGCAGCCTGCGGATGTGTCATGGTGGCCTCAACATCGCCGGACAGCTTTTTGTTCTGATGAACCATGGTGTCCTTGCCACTCTTAATCGCGGTCTGATGCTCGCGAACGCCAAGCTCAAGGTTGCGGGCCGGTTTCAGATTCTTGGTGATGGAAGTGCCTTCTTTATTTAGCGCCTTCATCTGGGTCGCGGTCGTTGCTCCCTGTCCTGCAATACCCAGCGCGCCGGAGGTGATCGCCCCGTTGAGATTCTGTCGAGCAGCCTCAATGGTTTTATTACCTGCGCGAGCCGCCGCATCTACGCTGCGGTTTGTTGCCGCCGCCGCCGCTTTGTTGGCATCTCGTTCAGCATTTAACATTACGGTGGTGATGGTATTGCTCACCTCGAGCTGCTTCATGGAACCCACAACGTTGATGAACCGTGGGCCCGCGGCATCTGCGGCGGTGATATCAGTGCCGCCTTCAACAGCGGGCTGCGAACGAGCTTGACCAGCGGAAGACGAAGCGTTGCTCACGGATGACTGACTGTCACTTTTCCCGATATCTGCCGATTTATTATTTGGCTGCGTAATATTGATCTGTGAAGTTAATACGCCAGGCACGGAGGCTGCCAGGCGCTCTGCTTTATTTGCATCCCCTTCCCCTGCGACGGATAATTTCACAGTTTTAGCCGGGGTATCAGTTTCAATATCTCCCCCTTTGCGTTTCTGTGCCGCAGATGATGCCTGAGTCATATCGGTACGCAGACTCTGCTTTTCCATCATCAACGACAGCATGCCCTCTTTTTTTGCGAGATCGGACATGTCCTGGACATTTCTTTTCTCTTCCTGAATAACAACACTTTTTGTTTCGGTCTTAACGTCCTGCACTCGTAAATAACGTTCTGACGCACCAGCACCAATAATTGGATCGGACATAATTGATAAAACTCCTTTATATTATTGCGGGTAAAAAATAGTCCCGCCGTTTATCCGGCAACTGCACTCATCTGTTTAGTAATATATTTACCGGCCTGCGCCTGGTTTTCCGCAACCGTTGAGATATTGCGCACAATCTCACTGACCGATTCCATTCGATGGGTAAAGCTATCGATGGCGCGATTCATCATTTCGTTAAGCAAATCCTGAAGCGCTGCGTCCTTCATCATTTCAGCTCTGATCTTCGACGCTTCCAGCAGCATACTGGCCGCAACAATCCCGACAGCCGCCTGGCTTGAGGTATTGACCACGCTCAGACCCACCACAGCCTTCTGGCTGTAATTAGAAACCTTGGCCATTTGCAGCTCGTCTGCACCCAATGAACGGCCAAAACCTTTGCTTAGCCGCTTAATAACCTGGCCGATGGCACTGTCCATCAATTTTTGCATGGTAGATTTTGTGGCTTTTTCAGCCACTTCTTGCGCTACCTCTTCCGCAACTTCCTTCACCGCGGTGCGCACCACGTTTTTGGTGACGTCTTTAACGACCTCTTTTTCCACTTCAACAGCAACATTTTTGGCCATGGTCTTGCTGGCTTCTTCTGCCACGTCGACACCAATCTTTTTCATCACCGTGCCAAAAACTTTGCTCATCACGCTACCCGCCACCATTACACCGGCGACAAGTACCGCCGCCGCCGCGATCGCGCCCAGGATTTGTCCCACCATATCTGCCGTGTCTTTATCGACGCCGAAGGATTGAAGAATGGCTGAGAATATTTTGCCCATCATCTCCATCAGCGGTTTCACGATCGCATCCATCAGCGGCTGCATCGCGTCGGCCATAAACGAACGGCCGGTCACGGCCTGGCTTATCTCGTCACCAATCGCCAGCGCTAGCCCAACGGCCGCCAGTGCCAAAGAAGCGCCACCGGTGAATGCCGCAGCGGCAAAGCTGACGGCCGTAACAATCCAGCCCAAAATCTTGCCAATGCAGCCCATCGTCTTCTGCATTTCTTCAGCTTTACGCACTTCCTCTTCGTATTCCTTGGCCTTTTTCTCCGCGTCCTTGGCCGCTGCTTCCGCCAATTTCTGCTTCAGCTCCGCCGACGCCTGAAGATCGTCACTGGAACTTTTGTTAATCAGCTGCGCCATCAGGGCCATGAGGAATGTCAGGGTTTTAGACTCTGCGTCAGCCTCCTTACGCCGCTGTTCAATGGTGCTTTGCTGCTGCGGGTTGAACGACTCAACCATCTTCTGCGACTTAGCCTGCGTCGCATCTAATGCCGATCGGGAGCTTTTCTCCGCAGCTATTGCAGGATTCAACGTCTTATTAGCAAAGTTGTTATAGGCGGTTGTGGCCTGGGTGAGGTTAGCCTGCGCAGCGTTCACCGCCGTTTTAGCAGCATCAACCTTGCCCTGCAGTTCTTCAGAAACCGGGTCTTGTTTTGCGGCCTCGGCCTCAAGGGCCGCTAATTTTCTTTGCGCGTCATCAAGCGCAGATTGGGCCTTTCCGACATCCTGTGAAAGCGCATCCGCCTGGTGTTGCGCAGCCTTAAGCGCGTCAGCATCGCTGGCCCATTGCGTCCCCTGAAGCTCTAACTGGGCTGCCATCTCGGAATAGGCATTCGCGGCGCCATCCATCATGGCGTTGATGCCCTGCAGCTGGGCGAGCAGGTTACTCATCGACGTTTCATTCGTGAGCTGCATGACTTTCCCGAGCAATGCCGTCGCCCAAGCCGAAGCAGAAAGCTTCGCTTCGCTGCCGCTTTTTGCCGTGGCGGGCTCGCGGCTCGCCGGAGACTTAAGCTGAGGAATGTCCTGGTTATCTAAGTTCGTCCTTGGGGTATTCCCGTTGACGGTATTGATAGTCGATTTCAACAGCTTGAGCAGCTGATCGGGCTGCAGGGTTTGCAGCGCACCCTTAACAGAATTCAGCTGCGGATGATCTTTTAACTCCGCATTGCCGAGGCGTTTTGCCTGTGCGGTTTGTTTTTTTAACTCAACATCGCCCGCTTCCATCCCCGCCTGATGTTGGTCTACCGGCTCTTGGGTCGCTTGCTCCAGAATGACTGGTCGCGCCACCTGCCTGATTATCTCCATTATTATTCCTCATTAAGTTTCTCCTCTTCAGGAGTATCGGCCTTGTCATTATTTATTTTATTAAGCGCGGAAATATAGGCTTTCGCCTTTTCACTTAATAACGCGTCTTTACACCTGCTAATAACAATATCGAAGCATTTACGAGCCTGCACACTCTGTCGCAGCATCAGGTTACATTGACCGGCATAAAACATTGGCCTGAAGTCTTCTTTAGATAAGGAATAAGCAAGTGCATAAAATTCGATAGCTTTGGCATAGTTCTTTTTAAGCTGATAGACCGCCGCAAGACCCATTGCATATTCAGGGTTATAGAAATCATAAATGCACAGAAAACGGAACAGAGACTCAGCATCGTCCAATTTTCCATGATGATAAAAATCGTACGCCAGCTTATAAACGTCCTGCATGGTGTCATTAGGTACGGCATAGACATCCTTAAGCGTCGCCCCGTTTTGAATGGCATCCAGCAGGCTTTCAGCATAAGCATCGAGTTGCTCATCACTTTTAAATTCTTCTTCATCGTTGAGTAAATCCAACATATTTTTATTAGCCATTGCAGCCTCTTTCCTTATTAGTTGTTAACATCTAAAAACAGCCAATTAACCCAAAGGCGAACAGTGAAGAAGATATAATCATCATACTGTTGCGCCCCGGTAGTTAATACAAAAAAACCGCACAGGTGTCCGCTACGAATGGCCCGTTGGCGGTTGCTGACTTTCCGGCAATGTAGATTCGGCCTCCTCGTCGGCCGCCGCCATTTGGGTCATGCCCGCGGCTTCGACCTGACGCAGCCAGATAAGAATGTCCATAACGTCAATCAGCACATCATCATTTAGCGAAATGAAGCTGTACTGGCTATAGGTGCGATACAGCCTGCGGGTAAGCGGAATATTGCGTACTACCGGCACGCCGATTTTTTCCGCATAGGCAATCGCCGCTTTGGCTTTCATGTTGGTGCAACGCAGAGCAATAAAGGGCAGCGATGCCACTTCCGGGTTAAAATAGATCGCCATCGCGATATGCGTTGGGTTCGCCATCACCACCTCAGAATTTCTGACCGCCGCCATTTCCTCCCCGGAAAGTATCTCCTGGTGCGCTCGCCGTCTGGCACTTTTAATCTGTGGATTGCCGTCGCTCTCTTTACGCTCCTGTTTGACCTCATGTTTATCCATTTTGAGATCTTTGAAATGGAGAAAATATTCAACGATAAAATCTGCAATCAGCACAAAAACCGACCAGCCAATAAACACCAGCACGGCCTTCAGCGTCAGCGAAACCCAACAAGCAATAAGCCCGGCTATATCGGTCCGATAAAGCGTTAATGCCTGGCGAAGGTCGTTGTGAATCAGGCAGTAGCAGGTCGCCGCAAATACAATGAGATAGCAAACTGATTTCACCAGCTCTTTTACCGTGCGCATGCTGAAGATCTTTTTTACCCCTTCCACCGGGTTTAGCGCTTTGAAATTTAGCTTGATGGCTTCGGTTGCGATAGAAAACCCAGTCTGCAGCAAGGTTGCGGCCATACCCACCAGCGCACAAAGCGCAATAAATGGCAGGCTAAGCAGAAAGAAAATACGCATTAAGCCCATGAGGAAATCATTTATCCCAATCTGAGTGCTGTACAGCAGGGTCATGGAGTAAAAATGGGTGAAGTCACTGAAACTCATGCCATAGGCCAGGTAAAAGATCCCGGTCAGCAGTATCACCGTGGTAATAAGATCCTTACTTTTAAACGTCTGGCCCTTTTTAGACGAGTCCTTGCGCTTTTTACTGGTAGGCTGTTCTGTTTTTTCTGCCATAGAAATATTTCCTCAGGGAAGAAATTGCTGAAAACCTGAAAGCGAGAACATGTGTAGCGGTTTCTCAGACAGCGAGTGAAAGCCGTAGAAAAGGAAAACTGCAAAGGCGATAAAACTCTTGATGGTTAAAGACAGTGAAAAAGGGTTGAGCTGCGGGCAATAACGTGCGAACACGCCGAGCAACATTTCGGCGATCATCATCACTAACATCACCGGCGCAGCAAGGAGAATGCTGTTTTGCACTAATACCACCAGCAGGTGTCCGGCCTGTTCCCAGTGAACACCTTCTAAGGAACTCCCTCGTGGAAACATTTGATAGCTTTGCACCATCACTTCCATAAGTAGCCGCATGCCTCCGCTGGCAAAAAAAATAGCACCGAAGGCAAAGTTTAAAAAACCCGATAATATCGAGCTTTGCACCCCGTTAACCGGGTCGATACTGTCACTGATTGTCGCGCCGCGTTGGTTATCAAGAATTTCACCGAGGCCGATGACTACCCAGAAAGGCATACACAGCGTAAACGCTAAAATTAACCCGATAATACATTCTTTAATTATAATAATTAGCCACCCCTGCTCTGGACTTAATACCGTTTCAAAGCAGGGCCAAAGACCGATGATCGTCAGCGAGATAATCGTGTTTTTAATAATCAGATTTGATAGAACCCGTTCGCCCAGTACCGGCAGCATATAAAAGACGATCGCCAGCCGCGCGTAAACGATGACAAAAGTCAGCACGCTGTGCTGAAAATTAAGATAGAACGCCACAAACAGCATATATTTTCCGTTTTAACGAAAAGCCATATAAAAAGCCTGAGTGGCGAAATTCGTCATTTCGGCTGAAAACCACTCCATCAGCATAAAAATGCTGGCAAATACCGCCAGCATTTTCAGCCCAAAGGGCAGCGTTTGTTCCTGAATTTGCATGATGGTCTGAAACAGGCCAACGATAATGCCAACGATGGTAGCAAAGGCGATAGGTACCGCCGTTAGCTTCAGCACAACGAGCAGCGCGGAGTTACCAATAAATAATACATTACTCATGATGTCATCAGATCGGCGTACTGGGCGATCAGTCCTTTGGTTAACAAACTCCAACCGTTCATTGACACGAACAGAATGAGCTTAATAGGAATCGAAATGGTCACTGGGCTCATCATCATCATCCCCAACGCCAGTAGGATACTTGAAACCACCATATCGATGACTACAAACGGGACGTAAAGATAAAACGCAATTTTAAATGCGCTCTGTATTTCGCTTAGCGCATAGGCTGGCATCAGGGTCATGAGCGGCAGGCCCGTTAATTCATGGTCTTCCACCTCAGGCTCCGGCTCACCGGTTCTTTGCTGCTGTACTTTATTAAAAAAGCGGATTAAGTCATGATCGGAATAATTCACCAGATAAGCCCGGTAACTTCCCAACCCCTGATCCATAAGTTGAGTTACGGAGCTGCTGTCATTGAAGTCGATATGGTTTTCTTCAATATAGCCGGAAATTTTCTGACACACGGGCATCATGACAAAAGCGCTTAAAATAAGCGCTACGCCATTTAAGGTTAAGGTCGAAGGTACCTGTTGGATCCCGAGGGCATTGCGCACCATCACCAGCACAATGGAGAACTTAATAAAGCAGGTCCCCCCGGCAATAATAAAAGGCAATAAGGTGAAAAACGACAATATCGCAATTAAAGAAATATCATTACTCAACATCAGGCTGTACCATGTTACCTGGCTGGGTGGGGTTCACGTGATTAACCTCAACCGCCAGAGATCCGTTCTCCAGAGCCACCAACTCACCGCGGGCAAATAGCTTTTTGTTGAGGTAGATTTTAATATTTTGTTCTGCTTCTGGGGTCAGCGCCAATGACGTGCCCGGCGTTATTGCATCTAATTCCGCCAGTGTCACCGTCCGGCCATCCAGCACAAATTTAATATTGACGGGCAGACTGGTCCAGTCGTGCAAAACCTCATCTTCATAGTATTCCTGGTAATGCTCTTCTAACTGTTCTTCCACAATAACCTCCTGATTAGGGTAATAACTCAGTTTAAAAAGTCGGCGATCGCCTACCGCCAGATGGGGCAAGTTCTGTTTTATCAGCAGCAAATCCCCGGCAGCCACGTCTGCTACTTGGGCAAGGGAGAGCTGGCTGTATCCCAGCACGTAGTTCAGCTGGAAAGGCACCTGATTGGCGGAGATGGCCGGTACATGCAATGCGCGCTCCCCGCTCTGTGGCCAGTCAAGGCATAGCAGCTGGCAAGGCTCTGCGGGGATCGCAAGCGCCTTTTCCGGCAGGGCGCCTGCGGGTAGCGCAATCTGTACCGCATCCCACACCTGCTCCTCGACCAAAAAGCTCAGTTCGAGATGGTTTAACCAGCGCGCCAGATAGTTGAGGGGAACCTCCGACCAGGGGATATCGGGCAGGTGGACATCCATGTATCCGAGCCAGGCGTCAACGTTAAGCCAGGCCTGCGACCGGCTACCCTGCTTATCCTCAAGCCGCACCTGCAAGTAGCGCTCCTGCCCGCTAAACTCAGCGATCTCACTACCGGGGTGATGGTTACGCAGCAGCTCAAGCGTCAGTTGGCGGCCGTCAAGCTTGCGTAAATGACCTCTCAAACTCATTCCTGATCCTCATCCTGCTGTTGCTGCCGCTGCCGCCGCTGCTGTTGCTGTTCATCTCGCTCCTGCTGTGGGCGCAGAAGATCGAGGCTGAGACCTGTCAAATGGCCCATATTGCGAAGCAGCACATCCGCTGCACGAGCATCGGAGGGAAGCAAAGTGACATTCCCTTCCCGGCGTGCTTCGGTTGGCACCGAAATTCTGACCGAATGGTCGCCGGACCAGCGTTGAAACTGATAGTTCACTTCGAGCGTCTGGCCTTCGTTTCCGCCTTTCACCCCGCTTTCCAAACCGGCCTGAGTCTTCAGCTGCTGGAGCGTTGCGGGGCTATTTCTGCTTTGTGCCGCTGTTTCGCCCTGCTTTGGCACCACGTTCTCCGGCTGCTTTGCCCCCTGCCAAAGCGGTCTTGCTTCGCCAGAATCTTCCTTTATTCGAAACGGCTTTTCCTGGCGGCCCGCCTCCGGGGCCGATGTAGTGACGATGCCAGGGTTTACTACGGCGGCAGCCTGAGGGTGCTGAGCCGTGGTGGATTGATGAAGTTTTGTAGCCGCGTCTACGAGCGTATTTGTTGCAACGTTTACGGCGACAGACGTGGTGGATTGCCCCTCGGTTCTGGATGCGCTCGCCACAGCCCTGGTGCTTAACGGGCTGGTGACCTCGCCTTTTTGGACGACGACGGAGTTTTTGCCTGCGTTCGGCGTAGCCATCTGGCCAGCAACGACCAACGCCACCTGCCGACGCAGGCCATCGCCCTTCTTCGTCTGGCGTGCTTCGGCGGCAAGGCCCAAGGAGGCGGCAGCGACTTCTTTTGCCGCCTGCTTTTCGGTTTTCTGCAGGCCTCCCCCCTGCGCTAAGGAGGTCGTTAACCTAACCAGCGCACCCGGCGGTAGCATGGCGGCCAGCGAAATATTCTCGCCGCCCTCATCCTGCTTTTTCTTTTTCGCAATATGTTTTAGCAGCGCGTTGTCATCCGGCGTTGAATCGCCCTTCATCGCAACGCTCATACTGACTTCAGAAACTTTTTCTACCATAACCCGCAATCTCCTGAATTTCGTTTTCTGCATCATTGTCGCAGCGGCGTATATAATCGCGGCGCAGCGGCTGCAAATAATAAGAAAGTTTGTAGTGCTTTTTATCCAGCAGGCTCATTGCGGCGCGATGCTGCTCAAGATTGTGCTCCAGATTATATTTTTCATTTTCCAGCTGATTTATTTTATGAAGAACCAACTGCTGGTGAGTTAATAAAGCCCCCTGCTGTCTTATTCCCTTATAAATATCCGCACGGCTGTGTAAGCCGGAAGGGGTTAACATTTTTATCTGCTGGTTGATATCCGCGCACTCCTGCTGATGCTCAGCAATTGTCTGCCTTATTTTTGCTAATCGGTTTTCCGTTTTTACGATATCGCCCTGCAGAATCTGTTGTTTGCGCTCCAGCAGGGAGACAAACTCGCGCCCTTTACGCCACGCTTCCATATAAACTTTCCAGACAGGCCTGCATGTCGGTTTTTTCGTCCATGCTTTGTTGGAGAAAAGCTTCCATCTGGTTTTTGTGATCAAAAGCGGCATCGTTTTCCGGATTCTCGCCGCGTCGATATTCGCCGAGATCCAGATAGAGCTGCATCTCTTTTTGACGTACCAGATATTCACGAAAGCGTTTTGCTAACTGACGGTGTTCCGGGTCTGTTACCTGTAAAAATACGCGGCTAATGCTCTGCATAATATCAATCGCCGGATAGTGTCCTTTCGCGGCCAGCTTTTTGCTGAGATAAATATGCCCGTCAAGAATCGAGCGGACTTCATCGCCAATGACATCCGACTCTTCCTCATTTTCAATCAGCACCGTATAAAAGGCGGTGATGGAACCGGTTAAAAACCGTCCTGGCCGCTCCAGTAATTTCGGCAAGGCCTCAAATACGGATGCCGGGTAGCCTCTTCGGGCGGGCAGCTCTCCCATACTTAGCGCCACATCACGCAGCGCTCGCGCATAGCGGGTTATTGAGTCTATAAACAGAAGTACGTTTTTACCCTGCTCGCTAAAGAACTCGGCTATCGTCGTGGCAATCTGCGCCGCGTTGCAGCGCTCAACACAGGAACGGTCTGACGTTGCGTAAACCAGCACGATCTGTGAACAGCGCGACGAACGCTTTAGCTCTTCAACAAACTCGGTGACTTCACGTCCACGCTCGCCAATAAGCCCGATGACGTAGATATCCGCTTCGGAATGTTCAACGATCATGCTCATCAAAGAGGTTTTGCCGCAGCCCGCCGCCGCAAAAATCCCCATACGCTGCCCCTGGCCACAGGTCAGCAGGCCATCAATTGCCCTGACGCCGGTCGCCAGAGATTCAGCGATAGGCTTACGCTGGGTAAAATCTTTAGGCGCCCCGCAGGCCTCCAGGCTATGCGCACCGGTCAAACTCTGCTGCACGGCGTTGTCCAGGCGCCCGCGAACAGTACCGGTTGCGTCAATGATTGCCCCGGCAATATTTTTATGAACATCGATACGAAAAGGCTTGCCGGTCGGCAGCAGGACATTGCTGCGTGAAAAGCCCTGATTATCGTTAAGCAAGCTCAGTAACGTATGCTCCTTATTGAATCCAATCACCTGGGCCGTCCCCAGCACTTCGGGTTCAAGTAATGATTTCTGAATCTCGCATATCTCACCAATGCGCGTCCCCGGCAAATGCGCTTCAATCACATTTCCCTGAATACGTAACGGGTGTGCTAGATGAACCAGGCATTTGGCTACCATTGTGTGAACCTCAGTAATTAAACCAGTACGGCGCGGTATTCCTGCAAAATACTCAGGTAGTTATCCAGCATCGATAAAAAATCATCCGGCGCCTGCAGGTATTTTTCTTTCACCTGAGCACGCAGTTCAATATTGCCGTCAACGGGGTATAAACACGGCTGTCCGGTGTAAAAATACTCTTCGTTGTGATTAAGCATCAGGGGCAAAAGGCTCGCGCTGCAATAGCTTAAAGAGGCTGGAGCCTGCTCAACAATTTTCGCCCACACCCATACTTCATCATCTTCACTTCTGACGTGAATAGTTGGAATATCATCTTTCATATTCAGAGAGATGGTTGAGTGGTTGCTCAGATCGCTATCCAGAATATCAGCCATCCCGGCATCTTTAAGCATGGTGGAAAGCAGTGCAACAACGTCGTATTTCATTTATTACCTCAATTAATTTTCTAACGAACCAATGACATCAACATCCACGCCGGATGCAACATCGCCATAAGAAAGCACTTCCATTTCCGGGTAGCTTCCTTCAATGATTTTTTTCACAAAGCGACGAATATCCAGTGACACCATCAAAATAATATCGCGAGCGTTAGCGCCATTGCTGCTAATGCACTGCTCGAGGCTTCTGATAATACTTTCAGTTTCCGGTGGCGGCAGATTGATAAATGTCCCGCCAGAAGTTTGGCGAATTCCACCACGAACCAGGCTTTCCATATCGTGCGACATAACCAGGGTGCGAATTTGCCCGTTGGCCGCAAAGCGGTTAGAGATATAACGTGATAACACGCTGCGAACGTGCTCCACCAGCATAATGGGGTCCTTTTCCTTGGGCGCCCATTGAACTAAGGCCTCAAGAATCAGACGCATATTGCGAATAGAAATACGCTCCTGTAATAGCCGCTGGAAAACTTCGGTAATACGCTGCACGGTATTATTTCGATAACACTCTTTGAGTAGCTCAGGATATTTTTTCTCCAAATCGTCAAGCAGCGTTTTGGCCTCCTGAATGCCGAAGAACTCGGAAATATTGTGCACCAGCAAAGTTGAGACGCAGGCATAGAATTCATCGATCGCCGTTCTTGAATAAAAACCAAGCTGCAAGGCGGTTTCACTCCGTTCTTCAGGGATCCAATAAGCGAAACCCTGAGCCGTTTCTACCGCCTGCACGGTAGAGTCAATAACTTGCAGCTCATCGCCACGCATCAGCACTTTGCACATGCCCGGTAAAATGTCATACGTGGCAACCTGAATTTCATTGATTGAAACCGTTAGCTTGCCGCGCACCATTTGCTGGTCGTAGTTCATCACAACTTCCGGCAGACGAACGCCGTACTCAATAAAGAAGTTACGTTTGAGCAACGAGCACAAATTATGCTCCTGGAAATAGTTCTCGTAGCCTTTCCAGGCGGTAATGATGAGCGGAATCGTTTCTGGGATGTACTCCCCGTCGATCATCACCGGTTTGCTTTTCAGTACCGGTTCTTCATCTTCTTCTACAGAATTAACTGTCGGCTTTTTACCTTTTTTAGCATCAAGCTTATCCTTGATGAAAATGCCTAATAGTAAAGCTGCCAGCAGAACGAAGACCGGCAACGGAAAGCCCGGCAATAGCCCCAGAGCAATAGCCAATACGGCCGTAACAAGTAGGATGAATTTATTATGAAACATATCCTGCAAGATTTTTGCGCCGAGGTTCGTGTTCTCACTGTTATTGACGCGGGTGACGATCAGCCCACCGCTTATGGAGATTAACAGCGCCGGAATTTGTGCAACCAGAGCATCGCCGATGGTCAATAGAGTAAATACAGACATCGCATGAGATAAATCCATGCCGTGCTGTAATGTGCCCACCGCTATCCCGCCCAGTAAGTTCACGAAGATAATAATGATCCCCGCAATGGCGTCGCCCTTAATAAACTTCATCGCACCATCAAGCGCGCCGTATAACTGGCTTTCAGCTTCAAGATCGCTGCGGCGACGCTTGACTTCTTTTTCATCGATAACCCCTGCCTTGAGGTCAGCATCAATGCTCATCTGTTTGCCCGGCATGGCATCTAAAGAGAATCGTGCAGCCACTTCCGCGATGCGCTCCGACCCTTTGGTGATGACGATAAACTGCACGATAGTAACGATGAAGAAGATAACAAAGCCCACCACCAGGTTATCCGCAATGACGAACTCCCCGAAGCTGGCAATAATTTCCCCGGCGTCGGCATCCGCCAGCACCAGTCGACTGGTACTGATAGAGATTGCCAAACGGAATATCGTACTAATTAGCAGAATTGATGGAAAAGTCGAAAAATCCAAAATCCTTGTAATATAAAAAGAACCCAAAAAAATTAGCAGTGCCATCGTCAGGTTAAGTCCAATAAGGAAATCAACCAGGTATGTCGGCAACGGGATAATCAACATCACCACGACCATAATCATTATCGTTAAGATAATAAGCTCTGGCCTGTTACGAATTTCGAGAATAAATCTTCTAAGCATGAGTAGTTGCACATCAATCCATGGCAGACAAACTAGTTTGCCTGCGACTATTTGTAATATTCATTCCAGATGCCGGTATTTTTCTCTTTTTCGAGCATTTTATGCAGCAAAGCAGCCAGATGATTGACAATAACTTCCCGATAAAGCGTATCGACGAAGAGGAACTCAGGCGTCATATTATAAACATTGCGCAGTTCTTGAATGACCATCGACCGCTGCTTGAGCAGCAGCAATGACATAAAGTTTTTACTGAACTCTTTTAACGCCAATTTAAATTCGTCAGTATCCACTAAACCCGCTATATAAAGCCCTACAATATCGGCCTCGCCCAGCATCAGCTGATTGTTTCTCATCTGTCCCCAAAACGGGAATTTAGCAAAACTTTCATTTAGCAGCTGGTCCAGCGTGTGGAGCAAGCGTGCATCTGACAATTTTGCGCTGAGTGGGCCAAATTCAGAAGAATGAATTCCGGGTTCATTGGCCTTCATATCAGCAATCAGAGCCGACAGTGTGAAAGCCAATAAACGCGTTCTGTTCTGATAACCGTAAACATCAATCCAGTCTTTGTAGATAAAGCCTGCGGGCATCTCTAGTTCAAGAAAATTAAGATAGCTATTGCGCAGGTCCTTTGCCGACAGGGGCCTGTCACCGCTACCGTCGCTGAACCGTTTTGCCAGGCGACCTACATTCATTCCTGACTGCATTTTTTTGGTGTCGCCAAATTTTTCTAAATCGGCGATCGCTTCTTTGATTTTCTTCTTCTGAAGTTCAGACAGCTGGCGGCTCAACAGCATTTCACGCAGCGCGAGCATTAAATCGCTGTCATCCGGGAAAAGCTGGCGGGCGAAGTTCAATAGGTTATTGAGGTCACGAAGCTTGGTCACATGCTTAATTAATGTGTCCAGCTTTTCATCTGCCAGATCCTCAAGCATAGAGGAGACAAAATCGTTATCTGCGCTGTCGTTTTTACGCCCGGCTTTGCTAAAGCGACCAAATGCGCTGAGGAGATCGGCCATTTCCTCTGCGGCATTACTCATCTCTTCCTGCAAATTAATAGGCAGCGCTTCTTCGCCCGCATCAAATACGGGCTGGCCTGCTGCGCTACGGTTTTCCGGGATTTGCGGTTCAATGCGATTAAAATCAACGCCAGCAACAGAACGAATGTCCATAACTCACCTGGTCCTTAATTGTTTTTCATCGTTTCACGTAACATGGAGACCGTCGATTTCAACGTTACCTCGTTCCCCACCCAAGTTCGGCCCAGCACGGGGTTATTTTCCTCCGGTCCCCGACCCTGCCAGGTTTCGCCGCTTGCCAGTAAACCTGGCTGTATAAGGAATAAGCGAACCATTTTCTTGTGACTGGTATAGCTGTAATCAAACAGCTTACCCAACACAGGAATGTCGCGCAGGAGCGGGATGCCCACGCTGTGATGTTCATCCTGGTCGCGGCTGTAGCCACCGACCAACAGGCTATAGCCCACGGGCACGCGCGCTTCCGTACTTATCTGGGTGTTATTCACCATTGGCAGGCTGTCGACATTTTCGGTTTTACCCTCAGAGTTGAGAGGCAGGCCGCCATCCTGAATATTCAGGATCATCTCAATCTCCTGCTGGCGCTGCGCCAGACGCGGCAATACGCTAATCATGGTGCCGTAGGTAATCTTTTCGAGTGAGGAGTTACGCTCACCTACCAGCTTGGCGTAAAAGCTGCTGTTATTATCAAATAGCGCCGGAACATTTTCCTGAGTCAGGATCTCCGGACGTGAAACCACCTGTGCATTGCCTTTTTGCGCAAGTGCGGATACGTCCGCCAGAAAATGAATGCTGTTTTCCGGAGTCAGTGAACTGGTATTAAAAGCAACGCCGGTATTGCCTATTTTTGCCGCACCCTGCCAGCGAATTCCCAGCTCGTTAATATCATCCTTCGAAATATCAATGATCCACAGCGACAGCTGTATCTGCTGTTTAGGTACATCAATTGCGCTGACTAAATCCTCAACAAAACTTACCTGCCTTTCGGAACCCTGAATGAGCAAGCTGTTGGTATCCGAATAGCCGACAATATTGATGGACGATTGGCCGAGGGAATCTGACTCATACTCCCGTTTCGCCGATGACCCCGAATTAAATGAAGGCAACGGCGGAAAATTTCCCTTTTGTGTGGCCGAAGCGGCCTCAAGCGCGCCTCGCGTATCATTATCTACGGTGATGTTCGCCCCGGCTGGCGCTGAACGTCCTCCACGGCTATCGCCTGAGTTATTCAGCAGCTGGTTCAGCACCGTCGCAACGCCCGGCACGATGACAGGGCTGTCGCGCTGGGTAAAGGTGCGATCGTTCACAAAAGTATTTTTAAGCTTGATCACGCGGATCGTGTTTTCACCCGTTCCGGGACGGGCATAGGTTGCATCAATATACTTTGCAGCCGCCGCGATAAGTTCGACATAGACCGGCGGCCCTGAGACATAAAAAGAGCCAGAGCGCCCGTCTGAACGCAGCGGGAAACGAGCGTCGTACAGCCCTGAGGACTTGATGAAGGCAACCAGCCGGTCAAACGGCGCATAGGACAAGCGCACAATGCTGCTTTTGATTTCGCTGGCATCGTAAACGTACACAGAGCTGCCATCGTCATACCAGATAAGCCCGGTACGTGAAGCCAAGGTATTTAACAGCTCCTTCGGCTTGCTAAGATCGAAATTTCCTGAGACCCGTTTTTTGGCCGCCTCCGTACTGACAACAAAGGGTTTATTCAGCGCGCCACCGATCACAAAAAATAGCTGTTGAACGCTGTTATTACTGGCGACGTAGGTATTTTCGTCATCCCGCGAACCGTTACGGACATCGACTGGGCCCCCCGAGTAATCCTGGGTATCCAATAATGCGCCGACCGCCGAATTACAGCTCAATACTCCCAGCAATAAATACGGCAGATAGCGGACCGGCAGTTTCGCAACCATCTTATTCATGAAGCAAGCCTTCCAATTTTTTAAACTCCCTCGGTGTAATGCCAAACAGTGATTTTATTTCACTAGAAAAATGAGACGACGACGCATAGCCGTTATTTCCTGCGATAGCCGCAATTGAGTTATCTTTTTCAATCAACTGCAGGGCACTGTGCGCCGCTCGCCAAAGGCGTAACTGTTTTTTTGGCCCCCGGGTAAAAGCATGGTGGCAAAGCTTCCTGAAATAGGATTCAGATACGCCGTAGATCTTACTGGCATTACCAATCTTATGGCTGTCACTCTCTTTATCTTCATTCATTACCTGAGATAACAGAAAATGGGCAATCCAATAGCTTTCGACATTCCTGACAAACGAAAAGAGATTTTCCAGGCGGCGATCCTGAGGCTTTAATAATGTAAAAATCAACATCCCCATCAGCGATTTGCATTCATC
Source organism: Rahnella sp. ATs2 (assembly GCF_051851855.1). Classification (NCBI taxonomy): domain Bacteria; kingdom Pseudomonadati; phylum Pseudomonadota; class Gammaproteobacteria; order Enterobacterales; family Yersiniaceae; genus Rahnella; species Rahnella sp. ATs2. Next base: position 26,729 of record NZ_JBLYPL010000031.1, read on the forward strand.
GTCCACTAAAATTGCCAGATTCCGCTCGGTGTGCATCAGTAACGAAGTATTTGTCTCCCCTATGCGCGGCTCGGCGTTAACGCTGCGAGATTTAGCCTGATAATCCAGGAATGAAAACAGCGTGCTGGCCTGTGACATCGACAGTATTTCAACCATCCAGTCACCCCGAAATGCGATCTCCATGTTATTCAGGGTCGATAGCACAATGGGTTGAAGAATATTATTCAGACGATCGTCATAGTTCTCCCTCGGTTCACCTGAGGCAGATACGCTCATAACGGATTCACTATTTAGCGGTCGCGCAAACAACACGCCGTTATTTAAATCGATACATTCGTCACTCACGTAAAGCGGCATTTCCGCATTTGCGCTATCATTTACGCGTTGCCGCATTATGTTTTTCTGATGGCATTGAGCATTGCTATCTAGCATAGTTTTCTCTTACCTCAGCTTTTATTTAGAAATAACATTTAAGCACTTGATTAAGAACTATCTAATACAGCGCCTCGAAGTGCCAGTGAATTTATCAGAAAATCCTCGTTCGTCAATGCAAGTTGAAAGAGATAAAAAAAGAATAAAAATCATAAAAAAAGCTTCAACAAAAAATCAACAGACAATGTTGAGTTTAATAATCGGTAGCGCTACAGTGTGCCGTCTTAAAGATGCAATATCCGTATGCCGTCAAATAAATTCATCGTGAATGTAAAAATATTTTTCCATTCGCGAGGCACTTCATTCCTTTTGAAAACGTTTCTATTAAATGGCACGGCTTAGCATTAGGAAGTTGTAGTGCAGATTAAAATAAAATCGCACGGGCGCTGCTCGTTAGATTGCTTATTTACATTATTAATGGCCCTTTCTATGAACAGCGACATGAACGAATTAAACGATGATATGCCTGTACCAGAGGCACTGAAAAAATTCACCCTGAAGGTGCTGTTTGGACCCATGTTTGGCTGTGAACTCCACCTTCCAGCAGACGATTACTTTCTCATCATCAACCCGGGACTTGCACCCCAGGATAACGCCACGGGAACGATGTTGCCCGGAGAGCATGCCGCAGCCTACACGCAGAATACGCTTTATCTACCCTGTGATATGCCGTCACCCAACATTATCTTGCGTTTGTCGGCTCTTTTCCGAGATGAAGAATCGGAAGAAGGATATCGTCTTGAAGTACAGGGGGTGGATAGAAGCTACCCGGCGCTGCTGAAGGAAAATGAAGTTTTCGTGCATGAGCACATCCGCTTTGCCATCAAACCTAGTGAAGATGACTGGCCTGAAGATATTAAAAACTTCAACCTTCCCCCGGCCCTCGATGCTGAATTCAGCGAACAGGAGAAGCTGGAAGAGTTTAATGCAAAAAAAAATCATGCTCTCGTTTTCGGTTCAATTATTCTCTTACTTCTTGTGATTACCGCAGGCGTAATCTGGTATAAAAAACTGGAAAGCGATCGGCAGGTTTTAACATTAAATGAAGCGCTGGCGGGCGCACCGATGCCTGTGGATATTGTTCGTGGCCGTGATAATAATCTTATCTACGTTCTTATCCAGAACTTTCAGGCAATGGAATGGACGCGGGAAGCACTCTTCAAATTGCAGGGCAAGGACAGCGTGATTCCTGTTTGGTTAACGCAGCAAAGAAAGGAAGTCATTACGCAGCTGGCTAATGCGGGTTACCCCGTTTTACAAATTGACTATTCCAAACCTCAGCACCCGGCAATTGCACTTTACAGAGGATTAACCCTACAGGAAGAAAAAAACTTCAAGGCTATTGTTTTACAAAAAATCCCTTTTGCTCTCGACATCAAAGTCCTGGTAAAAACTAAAGCTCAGTTATTACAGGAAGCTCGCCAGGGCCTGGATCGTTTGCACATTTACTACCGCCAAATCAATTCTAATAGCGGTTATGCTTTGGTGGTTCGTGATGCCCTGAGCGACAGCGCTCTACGTTCTTTGCAGAATTTCATTAAACAGTTCAATCACCAATGGGGAAACCGCGTGATTAATTTTTCAATTAATCTCGACGAAAACTGGTTACAAGATAAGTCATATGTTGACTCTTCTAATGGCTATCTGTTTTTGAACCCTCGTCATTGGTACTTTCCCCTAAAACAAGGAGACTTAAATGGCTGACACAAACGCACCTACTGTGGATAACAATGGCTATTATCTGGATGAAGTATCTGCCGGCTTCGAAGCTGGTGCTAAATCTATGATGGAGGAATTAAAGACAGCTGAAGCTGCATTGAAAAACGACCCGTCTGACCCAGCCGTATTGGCCAATTATCAGTCGAAGCTACAGCAATACACGCTGTTTCGTAACGCCCAGACAAGTACCGTAAAAGCCTATAAGGATATTGGCGCGGCTATTATTCAAAACTTCCGTTAATTAACCCGGGTACGTGTTGCTCTCGTACCCTTTTCTACTGTGGAGTAATTATGAGTCAATTTAATGAAGCCCTGTCGGCATTAACCCGGCTCTCGCCAAATACCATCAACCCTGAAGATAACCTATCCGTAAGCGTTCACGATCGAAATTTTAATAATTTAGTATCCAGCACGTTTACTAAAGTCAGCGAAACCGACGCGCAGTTTAAAAATGTGATTAATACCCTTAGCCAATCTCCGCATTACACCAGCAATCCGGAGAAGCTACAGATGCTACAAAACTATATCGGTGAATACAGTAACTACGTTTCCCTGGTGAGTACTCTTGCACGCAAGGCGGTGAGCACCATAGAAACCCTGGAAAAATCGCAATAATGATAAAAAAATATTCACGTGTCCTCGCTGCCGTGCTGTTAACTTTTATGCTTAGCGCCTGTAATGACGAGAACCTACTCTTCAACCTTACCCAGGAGCAGGCCAACCAGGTTCTGGCTATTCTGCAGCAGCATAATATTTCAGCGAAAAAGGACGGCAATCTTAAGGCTGGCTATACCGTCTCGGTCGGGGAGTCTGAAGGTACCGCCGCGCTGTCTATCATTAATCAGTACCAGCTGCCGTGGGCCGCTGACGTTCAGATAGGGCAGGCTTTTCCGGAAAGCTCTCTGGTTTCTTCACCCAACGCCGAGCAGGCTCGCGTACTCTCATTACAGGAGCAGCGGCTTGAGCAATCGCTGCGCATGATAGCTCCGGTCGTTAATGCGCGCGTTCACGTCAGCTATCCCCCCTTTAATAACGATACGAGCGGAAAAAAAGCCACCGGCCACGTCGGCGTGCTTATTTCCTATAAAGGCGAGATTGACGATAATTTGTTTATCTCGCAGATCAAAACGTTAATCAAAAATAGTTTCGATGACGTGCGCTACGAGAATATTTCGGTGGTTCTGTTCCCCGCCCCGGTTATCCAGTACGTTGCGCCGACCAGAGTACCCGCCAGCATCCCTGCCCTGTGGATTATCCTCTTTTCTGCTATGGCTTTGTGCGCAGCCGGCACGGCGGGCTTCATGCTCTATAAGCTTAGCCGCCGCCCGCCTTCAACCCAGGATAACGCTGCCGAACTGATTGAAGACGAGGCCGCAAAACCATGAGAGTCGGAGATCCGCGCATAATGTCCATTTTATACGCCCCGGCAAGCTATACACATCGCAGCCACCTGCCGGAGATATTCCGGGCGAGTGAAATCCGAGAGGACAGGCTACTTAATTTCTGGCTGCTGAGGCACGGCAAACTCTCTGACCTACCCGCACGCTGGCAGCCCGACGAAGCCATGTGTTCGCTATTGCTTTCGCACTGGCATCTGATCCCCCTTGCTGCACATTTGGTTGGTGGCTATCTGCAGCGGAACAGACTGCCTGAAATGGGCGCTGTGCTGATGTCTGACCCACGTCTGCTGGCCTTTATCTCTTTGCCGCTGCTTCTGGAGGTAACGCTTGATGAAGGCGATATCCCGTTTGATACCGCTTCCTGCGGCGCAACGTTCCTTCTGGGGCAGTTCCCAGGGTTACCTGCCGCGCTGCGACAGCGTCTGATGCTGCACTTTCCTTCCGGCATGGCGCTTGCGCAATTCGCGGCCCCCAAAACGCTAAACCACATTAATTTGCTACGAATGGCCTTCACCTATGCGCACCATTACTATTGATGAGTTACCCGAAGACCTGCATCGCCTGACGGTGATTAAATCTTCTGAGCGAACCCGCCATCAGCGAATAGCCATCGCGCTGGAACGAACCCTAAATCGCTGCAGTGAAATTCATGCCGAGTATGAGTTACAGACGGTCAGGCTGCGTGAAAACCTTGAGAGGCAAGCGTTCCAGACCGGCTTTGAGCTATTTTTCTCGCAGCTGGTGACGCTGCTTGACGAGTATCAGCGCCAGCAGCAAAAGCGGCAGGAGGTTTTTCGCCAGCAGATCGGCACAGCCCTCAATCAGTCCTTACACGACCCGATGATCGTTGAGCGCATTATCCATCACCTTCAGGAACAGTGTGGGCATCAGAAAGCGCTGCGCATCGTTATTCCCCGAGCAGTAAAGCTGCCGGAAGGCGCGGACATCTCGAACTACCTGTATACCGATGATAATCACATCACCGTGCAAAATGACATGGATGCGGTGCGCTTTCCTAGTGAAACGCTTTGCCGCACGTGGCTACAGCAGGCGGATGAAAAGACCGCCGGTTTTAATGAAACTATCAACAACCTGACGCCCGACATGCTTCGCAATCTGGCTGGGAAACTCATCGCTATGAGCCACCGGATGCCTTCAGAAACCGTCAACTCAGATAAGGATGAAAACAATGAGTAGCATCAACAGTATTGCCTCTTCCTCGCCGTACGTGAAAGACGGTGAATCGTCGGATGAGAAATTTAACAATAAAGTACTCCACTATTTCCAGCAGAATAAGCCCGACGATAAGCTGAGCGATGTGATGGATCAAATGCGGGCACTTTCCCCCGATAAGAACAAATCGATGCATCAATTGAACGAAGCGTTGCTCTACTCCGATGCCTATTTGCGCAATACCGATGAGTACAAAGATTATGCGAACAACGTGCTGGACAAGCGCACCTTCCAGCTGCTCGGCGTGAATATGTTTTTTAATAATATGATGTATAAAAGCTTTACCGAGACCGACAGCGATCCGTCGTTATAACCTTCCCCGCTATTAATCCCGGCTTAGTGCCGGGCATACAAATCATGAAAATAAAATCATTTACGCCCGTTGCTTTAACCTTATCTCTTTTGTTCTCCCCTTTTGCTACAGCACAAAAGGTAGATTGCATTGTCGAAGCCGCGCAGTGCTTCCAGATTAACCCCCTGCTGATTAAGGCTATTATTTGGCAAGAGTCCAGAAACCGTCAGCAGGCTATGAATCGCAATACAAATAGCACCGTTGATGTTGGCATTATGCAAATTAACACTGTGCATTTTAAGGCCTTAAAGTCCCTGGGCATTGATGAAGCTTTGTTGCGAGAGAATAGCTGCGCTAATGTTTTTTCAGGTGCCTGGGTGCTCAAGCAAAGTATTGAGCGCTATGGCTACACGTGGGATGGAATCGGTAACTATCATTCTAAGACGCCGGTGCATCATGACAGGTATGTCAAAAAAATCATTTCCCTAATTGCACATCAAACGGCGGTCATTGATAAAATAGAAGTGGCCAGACAAGAAGGCATCCGCGAGCGTTTTGTCTGTCGATAAGGGAGTAAGAAATATAATCCTACCCATGTAATGTGGACATGGCCTTCAGCGAGTGAAATAAGCTTTCTACGCAGGCATTGTCATAACAGCAGCCTTTTGCGCTCATGCTCCCGCGCAGATTATGGCGTTTCTGTAAGGTCTGATAATCCGATGAACAGTACTGTCCACCACGATCCGGGTGAACAATGAAATTTTCCGGGCGTTTACGCCGCCAGAGCGCCATTTGCAATGCATCACACGTAAGCAGTGCCGTCATACGCGGTGACGTCGACCAGCCGTTTACGGCACGCGACCGCAGGTCGATGACCACCGCCAAGTACAACCAGTCCTCTTCCGTACGTAGATACGTGATGTCACCTGCCCACCTTTGGTTCGGGCCCTGGCGCTGAAGTCCTGATTCAGCAGATTATCTGATACAGGCAGACCATGTTCATGATAGCTGATCGGGCTGAACTTCCGGGTAGCTTTCGCCCGCAGCCCCTGACTACGGAGGCTGGCGGAAATGGTTTGATGTTGTACTCCGGTTGTTCATCAGCTAGACGTGGCGCACCATAACGCTGTTTCGCCTCAGTGAATGCCTTACGGACAGTAGCATCACAGATGACCCTGAACTGCTGTCGCTTGCCTGACTGATGGCTGCGCAGACGCCAGACATACCAGCCTCTGCGTGCAACTTGAAGCACACGACACATGATTTTGATGCTAAACTCAGCCCGATACTTTTCGATAAAGACATACTTCATTTCAGGCGGTTCGCGAAGTATGTCGCGGCCTTTTGAGAATGGCCAGCTCTTCTGCCCGCTCCGCCAGCTGCCATTTCAGACGGGCTATTTCAACAGACATTTCCTGCTCACGTTCGGAAGAAGAATGTGCATTCTTCAGCTTGCTGCGCCAGGCATAAAGCTGTAATTCATACAGGATGAGTTCTCGGGCAGCAGCGGCAACACCGATACGTTCTGCAAGCTTTAGGGCTTCGCTGCGATATTCAGACGTGCGTTGCTTACGGGACTTTTTGGTGGTTGATGCTGGTTTTGTCATGAGTCACCTCTGATTGAGAGTCTACTCACTTATTCACGTGTCCACTATTGGTGGGTAAGATCAATAACGCAAGCATCTTGCTTGCGTTTTGGAATCAGAATGACGAGGCCGCAAAGTCGAGAAGCTTCAACAGGTAATCGACTAAAAAATAATAAAAAATTTCATTACGCTGTTTAATTGTTGTTTACTAAAAAATGCTCCAAAAATTATATCTAAGGTTATTAATTATTTTGACTTTATATCTTGCAGCGTGACGCATTGAGCGCTTAACACATTCGCCTTAGGGTGGCAGATTGCTCCTTCAACCGTGTTGCAACAATGCAAAAAATTATTGCCTTCCGGCGGGACGAGGTCTAATGGCATCTGGCCAATATTATTATGATTTTTATTAAAATCCAGCGGGTTACTTCTTGCCGTCATGGCAACAAAAATGAGACTAAAAAAAAGAGCAGCTACTGCACTTAAAAATAACGTCTGCGGTGTAAACTTCTTTCTTTCAGGCACCCCTCTGGGAGCAGAATAAGGGATGATCGACATCGAATTAGCACTCACTGGAATGACGTTAATCATCGACTGGGTTGAAAAGGAAACGTTATCTACTTCGATATTTCTAGGAAAAGAAGACTCAAAACCAGGTTTATTGGGTTCTATTTCAGGCTCTTCCCAGCAGGGCCCGGCCGTGAGTTTATACCCCAACTTTGGGATAGTGACAATAATACTCTTCGCATCATCCCCCAGGCTTACTCTTAAAGAACGGATCACCTGTGCAATACTTTGCGAAGTCACATAACCGCCCCCCCATACTTCAGCAAGAAATTCAGTCTGAGAAACCGGTTCAGGGTATTTTTCGCAAAGTAATGCAAGCACATCTGACTGCTTTTTCCTTAATTGTAAAACAGTATCGTCTTGTTGCAGCGTTCTGGATTTTGGATTAAATGTGAAATTAAGAAAGTAAATTTTTCCTGGATTTACTACGCATTTTTTCATTTTAAATCCCTTTGCGTTTAGCTTTATGAGTGAAGGTACCTTCAGAAAAAAGCATGAGTGAATATCTCAATCCATGATCTTAAATATCTTCTGCCAAATTTTCAGATAACAAAAACCCAACTTATTTATAACCTTAGTTATACAAATAGCGGGGAATAATGTCTTCTTTATCACGATGTAGACAACAGAATTGATCTCGATGCAAATTTACTGTGAACGCAATAATACAGTACCATTCAAATCACAATATTTGAAATTGTTTTCAACGATCGATGTGTATTGGTCCATAGCCAAAACAAATCACTCAGTTTATTTTCAGGAACATATTTTTAGTCAGTTCATCCTTATAAGAAGTATTGGAAAAGGACGTCCCTGTCGCCACTGAAAGTAATGTCCTCACGCTACATGAATATTTACTTTTTCCGGGATGATAACTAAAAATATGAATACGTGTTATGAGTAGGGAGTACTTAATACCCCCTCTTTTTGCAGGCAGAAATATAACACTCGCTGGTAAGGCGCTCTATCAAAAAACGCCTCAAGCGATCCTACTGCTGGGTGATGATCAATGTTGCCGAAGCATTAAAAGCACCTGTTTTTATATCTTCATAACTGACCGAGGTAGGTTTGACTGGCGTAAAACTCAGTGGTACCGAAATACTGCCATTGACTACACTGAGCTGCTGCGTGTTACCATTGGTAACGATATTCCCGTTCCAGCGCATGACGACCCCGAGATTATTGTTACTGGTAGTAATGGCATTATTATTCCAGGAGGTTGGAGTTGTGTTCATCTTTACCTGAAAATCAACTTCATGGGTGACATCACAGGTTATGTTGAGGCTTTTTTCCACCGTCTGTGCGGAAGTTCCGGAGCTTTGAATCTCACTTCTTTCAAGCTCTCCCAGTTCAACTAACAACGTCTCTCCGGAGAGGATTTTGCAAGTTGACGTGTTTATATCTACATCGTTCGCCGCAATGAAATACCAGATGTAATAGTTTTGCGCACCGTGGTTATTTCTCTGGATAAACTTAATTTGCGCAAGCCTGTCTCCCCGTCTGATCTGCAACGACTTACCCATGCTGGTTAGCTCGAAATAAAGCTCTACGGGTAAGCTTTTAGTTTCCTGTGCATTGAGACTAAAGATCTCAACTTCAGGTACAGGCTCAGGATAAACCTTTCCAGAAATGATAACGCCGCCCTTAAGATCCTTGAAGATGGCGGAATTGAGGCTCATTCCGTTACTGGCAAGCCACATGGAATCGACCCAACCGCCGTCTACAGAGTCGTTTTTGCAGCTGATCTGCGAACGGAGATCGACAATCTTGTTTCTACCGGTATTGACGTCCGGGCTAACGTTTACGTTAACGTCAGCATCTCCGCCGTTCCAGCCAATGGAATTACATGAGTAGGCCCATGCGCCCTGAGGCACCGCCAGCAGCATAATAAATAAGGGTAATTTCATATCTGAATGTGATTCTCCTAGGGATAATTAAGCTCGAATGTCGCTAGCGCCTCAAATGCTCCACGGCGTAAAGTATGTGCAGCCAGCGCGGAAGGTTCTCCAATAACGTAACCGTACAGCACAAGATCGTTGGTTCCGCCGGCGAGCGTAAAAGCGGGCACGGTCTTATTCAACGGCAAGGGTGTGCCGTCCTTCTGCTCCAGGCCAAGCGCGATGCCGCTGGCGGCCGAGTTGCTAAGCGCCAGAAAACCCGGTAATTCCTTGCTCTGCGTCCCTTTAAACGTGACCTCTACCTGATTACCCAGGCTCAGATCGCACTCCAGCAACCTGAGGGCGAAGGGCTGCGCGTGGGTACGAGTGTTAAGGTATAAATAGGTATCGATTACCGTGCCGAAATCCAACGTAATATCCGTCGTATTCGGGTCCAGCTCGCACGGATCGGCAACCAGGGTCCCATCAAATTTCAGGTTGTCGCTGGTGACTTTCAGGCCACCGTTCCCTGCCGCCGCGTGCCCGGCTAAAGCCATCATAAACAACAGCATGCCCACGCTGCGTCCGGCTAACGTTCTATTCCCCATTTCTGTTCCTTATAAATACTCGGCCAGCAGCGTTGCCGTAGCGGAAAACGTCCCTTCGCCCAGCTCATCGATGCCGGGATCTTTTACCGGCACAGCCTCAAGCGTGGGCGGATGCTGATAAAGGATGTCGAGGGGTCTGTTAATCTCCATCGGCTGACCGTTCTGTTTAATCTGGATCCCTAGCCCACGGATATTGGTCGCGAGCGCGCTGCGGTCAAAGGACGTTGCGCTGCCGTTTACCGCAAGGGTCAGACGCCACGCGGGGTCAACATCGTCACAAATCAGCTGCCAGGCGATAGCCTGCTGGTAACGCACCCCGTCAACCTTATGGATGCCAACATTGTCAAAGTGGATGTTTACATCACGATCGTTATTGATGTGGCACGGATGGATCCTCAGCGTGCCGTGAAAGGAAATGTCGTTACTGTCGCCGGTTGCTGCGGCATGCGCCGACGTGAGCTGAACACCTGCCCCGGACAGCAGCAGCGCCAGCGCCAGGCTCCTTCCGCAGCCGCCGTAAACTTTGTTCTTCACCCTGATTGCCTCAGTTATAAGCCACTTTTAACGTGGCGCTGGCGTTGAATGCCTGTCCGTCCTGAAAACGTGCGCCGCTCTGTTTTTCCAGCACGGCGTACAGCGAAGGCTGGCTGGCATTATCGAAGTTGAACCATTGATTTACCGGCAGCGTTTCGCTTCCTTTAAGCAATTTGATGCCAAGCCCGCTGGCATCAGTTTTTAGCTGTTTCCCATCAAAGCTGGCAGCGCTACCGGCAATCTGCATTTGCAGCGTTTTACCGTCCGGATCGCCTTTGCAGGTCACCTGATAGGGAACGGGCTGTTTATAGGTCTCACCAATAATTTCATTGATATAGACGTCACCGAATTCCACCTTAATCGGGTCAGATCCGCTAAAAGTACACAATGCGGTCGCCACCACCGTGCCGGTAATGCGAACATCTAAATTACTGGAGCCCGCCGCTGCCGCATCACCCCCCAGCAGCATTCCCGTCATTGCGAACAGGGCCATTGCTCCCCATCGGGCAAATATCATCTTTGGATCCTTAGTCATAATTCAGCCTGAAGCCGACCGTAGCCTGCCATGTACCCGCCGTTAACGGGGCCGGAGTGCGTTCGGGCTGCACGTAGTAGACCAGCGCATCATTGGTCGGGGTGACAAACTGCGGCAGCGTACGCTCGCCTAATCGCACGTCACGCCTGGCGCTGTCGGCGATCCTCAAACCCAGCCCGGTGAGGCCGTTCACCTGCACCAGCTCGGGGCTGTCGGCATCCGCGGGGGCCAAAAAAGTCACGCTGACAGCCGGCTGAAGCGAATCCCAGCTGCTGTTCCCGCTCCACGTATTGAGCATCTCTGACCCGCTGCGCACGCAGTCACGTAACCTCAGCGTAAAGGCTACCGGCTCACCGCGATCGCCCGGGTTTCGCAGCGCCTCGGTTGATGTGTTGCCGAGACTGACTTCCTGAGTTTGAGAAGTCATGTCGAGGCGACATGCCCCCTCGACAAAATCGCCCGAAATATGCAGTGCCCCGTTTACGCCTTCAACGTTCCAGTTGTCGGGCAGCGCCCAAGCCGTCGGCGGCAGCACCAGCGCCAAAGCCAGGGCGCTGGCAGCGCGGTTGCACCCTGCCAGAACGTGGTAATTCCACTTGCTTTGCTTCTCCATCAGCCTCACCCGGCTTTACTCCCGGTGACCCGGCAAACGTTGCCCGCGCAGTTGAAGATAAGCTTCGGTCGCCCGCCGTAGTCATTAATCCATGCCAGCATCGGTTTCTGTCCCAGCGTCGATGCCTTGATGTTCAACAAAGCATCTGAACGAGGGGCAATCATCACCGGATCGAAGCCGGCAATCGGGGGGCTGTCCGAGTGTTCGTATGCCCCGGCCAGGGTCACGTAATAGGGGCCAGGATTAATAACGCGGTATTTATCGCCTTCGCGCTTAAGCGTAATTTTTTCCTGCCACACGCTTTCGCCTTCGGATCTATTGATTTCAATGGATTCCGGCCGATAGAACAGCTTGATTCGCGTCTGCAGAGCAATCTGCAAAGTATTGGCTTTCGTGCTTTTGGGCGGGATTTCACGCAGATTAAAGTAAAATAGCGACTCTCTATCCTGAGGCAGCGTGCTGGCATTCCCCATCAGCTGCAGTTTCACCTGGCCTTTTGCCAACGGCTCTACTCGCTGTAGCGGCGGAAGCGCGGTCAGAGGCTGGGTGATTTTGTTACCTTGCTCATCTTCTACCCATGCCTGAGCAAGATAGGGCAACATTTTATTCTGGTTGGTGATATTTAAACTGATCGATTTATTTGCACCGTTAAAGACGGCACGCGTACGGTCAAGAGCAATGGCTGCCGTCGCGCTTTGGCTGATCAGTACGGCAATCAGGGTGGTGGAGGTCATCGTCAAATAAGAATAGTTTTTCATCAATTGAAACTCGCTTTGCAGGATGTCGCCGTGCCGTCTTGCGCGGCGACCGAATTGTCATTCACTCTTTTGCCTGATAGCAGGGGGCTTAAGCCCGTACGCTTTGGCATAGCAGCATTAGATTATCGGGGGCCGTGGGCAAGGGTTTCGGCAGACTCAGCTCGCACTGGGTTTTCCCATCCCATACCACGCGCATCGATTCTCCGGCATTCATTCCGGTTAGCCAAACCTGGCCGCCATCGTTAACGATCCCAGCCTGATGACCGCCGAGCCCCATAACTACTGCACCAAACGGGGGCGTAGTACCGTCCGCAAGACGGATGGTGACCATCGCTTTTTCCCCGGCAATAACGCCGAAGCGACGCAGACCGATCGCGCCTTCGGTCAGGGTGCCCTGCACCACCGAGCGCGTAGCCTCAACATCATCCGCCAGCTTGTTGACGTCCACGCTAACGCTGCTTCGGTAGTAGCTGCTGATGTCCGACACGACGGCTTTTCCAAACCGGTTAGTCTCGGTAACACCACCGTATCCCCGCACCGGAACGCCGCTGACGCCCGAGGTATCGACCATCATTCGCGTTCCCCCCATTGTGCTTACGCGGTGTAACGCAACGCCTTCCGTGGTGCCGGTTATGCCGCCCTGAGCAGAAAGGCCGACGGAGTGATAGCGGCTACCTTCGTAGCTGGTGTTGACGCTCATTTCCGCGTTATTCCCCTGATGGGTGAAGTAACCGCTGCCAACCGCATTGCCTCTGCTGCCCGCTCCGGCCTTGACCCGATAGCTGTTATTGCTATCGAGGCGTTCGAAATACCCCACCGTAGTGCTATTACCCGTGCTGCCCGCCTGGCTGTCGAAATTCAACGTGCTGCTGTTACCCCACGGCAATGACAGGCTGAGATACATGCCGTCATCGCTAGTGTTGTTATAAAGCGTTCGATAGGCCGACAGGTTGAGGCTGACGTTTTTAAAACGCCAGGCATCGAAATAGCGCGACAGGGAGAGGTTGTAACTATCGTTATCCGGGCGGTTCCAGTAGGTTTGGTGGCTATAGTTCGCATAGGCACTCAGGCCCAGACTACGGAACTGCTTGTTGAAAGCGATGGTATACAGCTCTTTATTGTTGTTACCGACGATGCCGTGATAGCGCACGTTCAGATATTCGCTCATGCTCATAAAGTCGCGCTGAGAAAAGCGATAGCCCGCAAAGGTGACCTGGCTGTCGTATTCGTCAAAACGTTTGGAATAGCTAAGACGCCACGAGCTGCCCGTTTTGGTGTTGTCCCTTGGCAGTTCCGCATGGGACTGAGTGACGTCAAATGAAAGCGCCCCTAACGCCAGCAAATCGCGGCCAATCCCTGCCGCCAGCGCGTGATAGTCGTCGGCCAGCAAACTCCCGCCATACAATGACCATCCGTTATTCACCCCCCAAGAGAATTCGCCGGTGGCAAACCCCGGCCCTTGGCTATCGTGCCGGTAATCTGAAGGTTTACCGAAGGCGAGTTTGTATCGCACGCTGCCCGGGCGCGTAAGATAGGGAATGCTTGCCGTATCCACCTGAAAACTTTGCGAAGTGCCATCCTGCTCCTGAACCTTCACATCCAGAGTGCCCGAAACGGCGGTGTTCAAATCCTGAATCCGAAACGGCCCTGCGGCGACCGTGGTTTCATGGATAACCCGTCCCTGCTGGCTAACGGTCACTTTAGCGTTGGTTTTTGCCACGCCGACGACTTCCGGCGCGTAACCGCGCAGGTTTGGTGGCAGCATATTGTCATCAGACTCCATGCTGGTTCCGGTGTAGCGGAAACTGTCGAACATGCCGGAATTGAGGTAGTTCTCACCGAGCATCAGCTTCGATTTTAACGAGGGGATCGCCCGCCAGGCGTAGTAGCGGCTCCACTGCCAGTCACGCTGCGTGTTGTTCATGGAGCCACGGGTATGGTTGTACTGCCCCTGCCAGTCGGCGCGAAAACGCCAGGCACCCAGGTTAAACCCTGTGGTTCCGTTGCCGCTGAGCGACTGGACATCCCTGCGGCTCGCGCCGGTAAAACGCGACGACTGTCCGTTAAGGTTGTAATCAAAAATTCCCCCGGCAATACCGTCATCCCAGCGAGCGGGCGGATCCCAGTTGTCAGCGGTATATTCCAGATATGCCTGGGGAACATTCAGGTAGAGCGCGCTTTCGCCCAGAACTGCCCGCGCGCTTACCCCCGGCAGGCTCGCGTTATCCAGACATTGCCCGCTGTGCCACCACTTGAGATCGCGCAAAGCAGAAGCTTTTAAACCCAGTTGAGCAATGACCTGTGGCGTAAGGCACACTTGGCTGCCCTGAGGATCGTTATCCGGTTTAATAAACGCTAACGTTTGCTCCGGCAGCTCGGCTTTGTTCAGACGGATAACCATCTGATACTCACCCGGCATGATGTACCCTGCCTGAGAAAACTGGCTAAGGTCGATGTGTGAACGGTCACTAATATCCAGGACATCCGTGTTGAATTCTATTGCGTCTGCCGCGTATCCCTTTGCCCCCTGAAAAGCCAGCGTCACCATCAGCGCTACAGGACAACGGCGCAGCCATGCGCCGGCGTGATATAAAACCTGCCTCATCAAAAGTAATCCAGTTTAAAACGCACGGTAGTGGAGTAAGCCCCGGCCCGTAGTTTTTGATGGTTGCCCACCAAACGTAGTGAGTAATCAAGGCGCATGGCACCGGGCTGCAGCAGGCCCGCCTGCGAAGCAATGCCGGGCTGCATACGGTTTCCTGTGGCATCAGAAATCTCTAACCCGATACCTCGAGCGCCACCGTGGAGAGCAAACAGCTCGCCGTCGGTAACGGGACCATCAAAGGTCACCATGAAATGCGACCAGTCCTGCTGGTTAGGAATCAACTGCTCAAAAGCGCAATTTTCCAGATGAATACTGAATGGCTTAGAAGGGCCACCACCGTCACGGATGACTTGTTCCAGTGGGATAGTCATCAGATCAATCACCTGTTCCCGACTGGCCACGGCGATCGCGCAGGGTGTGTCGATGATCGAACCCTGCATGCTTACCTTTCCATGCCCCTGATCCGCCGCATTCTTCGCCAGCGCACCTGAGGAGGCCAGGCATAGCACAAGCCACACCAGCAGGGAGGGCACTACAAACGAAACGCTGCTATTCATAGGTATCTCACAAACGAAAACCGTATAGAAAAACGCAGAAGGCCCGCTGTGTGCTTACTGATAGGCCAGAGTAAAATTGGCAACCGAGGTGAAGGAACCCGGCACGACCGTTGTGCTCCCGCCGTTTCCTTTGAGGTAGGCGGAGTAGGTCAGCGTGTTATCACCCTGCTGTGTTTTTGTCGCGGAACTGGCGGTGCCAAGAGGAATATTGGTGCCCTCATCGTTGGTAATGCCGATAGCCGCCCCGCTGGCGCTGCTTCCGACAATAGCCAAATAGCCGGGCTGAGCGCTGGATTCCGGTCCGGTAAAGGTAATGGTGACGGTTTTATCCGTAAGTCCCGAGAGGTCGCAGCTTTCCAGTTTGATATCAAACGGACGCGGGTTGGACTTTCCGCCGTTGAGCAGAGATTTATTGGAGATTTCGCCCAAATCGACGGTCTGCTCAATGGTTTCAGGGGTAATTGAACAAGGGGCATCAATAATACTGCCGGTAAACTTAACCGTGCCGTGTCCCTGATCGCTTGCCTGTGACTGGCCTGCCAGTACAGCAGCCCCCATACCAAAGGCCCAAACCAATTTGGTTAATTGCATTTACTCATTCCTTTATAAGTTTCTTACTAGCGTTATTCACAAGAAGCCTCGTTGCCACGACCGCGCAACGGGAATTAACTAATTTACGTTAGTGATTTAAAAACTGATATCAAAAACCGCCTCAACTCCACCCACAAGCGAAATATATAAAAAGCGTTTTTTAGAAGAAATTCTCTGGAGGGAGATATACGATTTAGCACATTGCTACATTATCTATTAAATCGACACTCGGAACTAAATCATGTCTAATTCACTAAGCGTACGTGACCAAAATAGTTTTATTTCAGCCTATAAGAACTTACTTAATGACAGTGACAAACGCATTCATAAAGGCGATGTCAATACGCTGAACAGAATTCTCAATAAATGCGATAAAGTTGAGGTCGGCCAGCTGCTAATGACAAAAATGGAATCATGTCCAAAAGACCCTGTCGCGCTGAAAAATACTTTCAGTAATTTATTTGACAAGCTTGAAGCGCAGAATTCCAAAATGCATGATAAGAAAGAAGAGAAGCTTAAAAATATTCAACAGAAGCTTGCCCCGGTTGTGCAGGACATTCACAAAAATGAAATAAATGCTCACAATGCCAAAGTAAACGGTGAGATTAAAGGTCTTGCAGATGATCTCCAACTCATTTCAAGAAATGTTTCTCAGGAAAAAAATGAGATCGCCAAACTTAAGGAAAAAATTAACAAAGCTGATGTGCAGATTAAAAAACTGCATAATGAGATTAAACCTCTGGCCGATGCGCTAAAGAACACCTCCTCGGAAGACTTTGCGGTCAAAGATGCCAAGCGTTTAAAAGATACTGAAGCAAAAATCAGTAAACTCGAGGCCAAACAAAATGCCGAAATCAGTACATTAAATAAGAAAATTGCCGCGCATGAAAATAGCCGTGCGGTTTTACTCGATTTTGCAAGGAAACACGGTGTAAGCAGTGCCGAGCAGGATCTGAGAAAAGCTGAGAGCGGCGCTATTTATGATAATCGCGATACGGGCTTTGGCACCACCAGCTGGCGTGAACATCTGGGCAGCGATAAATATGCCATCAAGCACTTCGGTTACGATTTAAAAGAAGGCCGCCGTCAATATTCTGATCTCATTAAAGTGCCCAACCATAAGGGCAAACAGTGGCAGAAACTGATGCAGAACTTCGATGATGCGCCAAAAAACATCAGGGCTCTGCAAAGGGAAATATCGCAACTCAAGAATGAATATAAAAGTGATATTGGTCAGGTTAAGCTTGAGAACCGTCTTTCTGCCAAACAGGAGATTGAGCAGCGAATTAATTTTAAACAAGAAGCCATTCACTCCTTAGAAAAGAGCAAGGAAATTGTATCAGGGGAAATTAAATCATGCCATGAGTATATATCTGTGCTAGAAGCCAAGAAGACTCCGCTCATAGCGAAAATGGACGAGCTTAAGTCCCAGATAAAACAAGACAGCTAAGTCATTCTGTTTTCCTAAGGTAAAATCCACGCTCCGGCGTGGATTTCATCCCGATCACATAAATTCATCTACTAATAAGCTTCATGATCATGCCCTCCTGCCCGCGTTTAGATTGCTCATGTCTGGCACGCTGACCCACTATCAATCGCAATCCCAATAAGCTCATCAAATGAGTAACTTTTACGCTTGGTGAAAATGTCATTCAGATAATGGTAGCGGTCCTCACGGCTAAGTTATGCCTCTCTATCGGCGCCAAAAAATCTACGCAGACAACGCTTAGAAATAGCATATGCCCGGTATGAGCGTTGAGCATTGGAATACCCGGTTAGTTTGATAATGCCCTCGATTACCAGTGCCTTCATTGCCCGCTCATGTATTGGCCCGAGTTTCTTAAATAAGCCGGGAAGTTTCCCGCAGGTCACTCTGTCTAGTTCACGCGCCACGGCCTTTCTCATGATGGTATGTCTTGGTTCGCCTTCGGCAATAATACCGCCGCAGGTAGTTTTATCCCGTATGAACAGATAGTAGCCTTTGGTCATGACGCCATTTCCCAGCACACTCTTACTGTTAACTCGAAGCTGTACGTCATTTTCATGCCAATCCCTTTCCTTTATTATGGGTATTCCGGCATCATACTCGTGATTTCTCTTGAGCTAAATTATTTTAAATAAGGAAATATTTGAAGGAGTAATTCTGATAAAAATATTGGATAAATGCGCCTGGCTTACCATGCGGTTTTACAAATTATACTCCCGATGATAGACGCTAATATTTAATTTCCATTTTCACTAAAATGATTAAATAAACGATTCCTGAAGGGGACACCCTTTCACAGTTCACATAACGACATTAGATAAGACAATTAACTACTGATTAAATATCAGTATTGCCTGTGTGGGTATAAGGAGTAATCTCCTCGCCAATCATTCAGGTAGTACAACCATAACAGGGACAAAGTGCGATCATGCGCTTACTGGGATTTTTGCTATTTGCAGTCAGTCTTTTATTAAACCCGGCAATTGCCAAACAGCACACGCAATCTTCCTCAAACGATAATGAGCTTATCGAGCAAGGAGATTATACCAATTCAGACGGGCAGGAAATTCACCGGCCGGCGCATACAAAGTCGGGCAATGCTCCTGATGGCGCATCGGCTCAGTGCAGAGATGGAACCTACAGTTTCAGTGCTCACCGTCGAGGAACGTGCTCGCGACATGGTGGCGTGGCGGAATGGCTTAACTAAATTAAAAGCCCGCAATTA
>NZ_JBLYPL010000032.1:0-40295 GCF_051851855.1 Rahnella sp. ATs2
TCATTCGGGGCTTTTGCTTTTCTACATTATTATTTTTTGCAGGTGAACCAGACACAGGATCTTGCAAAATGCTTTAACGGGTAAAGCAAGGGTAACGCACGGTACTCAACTGATGAAAGCCAGGATGGCAATCAAAACGCCTTCACCAGCATTCCGTTCTGCGGCTGTTGCTGAGGATTTCTCAGCGCAGCATCGAAAGATTTTTCGACTTCTTTCAACTGCTGTAAAAATTCATTTGGCGAAAAATCGTGTGGTTTGCTGCTCATATAGGCAAGCGCCAGTTCTTTGGCATTGTAGCGCTGAAAGTTATACATGCTGTTCCCTTATTAATGTTCAAAATATTAATGGAATGGCTAACAGCGAGCTGGCTAATGACCACTGCTTACGACGTGCTGCCAATGAAGTGAATAATACGTGACTGGCTGATAAGCGGAAGTCGCTTTTATTGATGTATTCAATAGATGAAAGCTAACACTCGACGGAATGAATTTTGTGAGGAAATCATGCCGGTTTATATAATCATTTTGGGGTATTACGTGATCGGAGAATTATTTCCCTCAATATTTGAATCATCTTCATTATTTGAAAAATTTCTTTGCGAGTCATGCTGTTAATGTGAATTAAAAGGGTTGGGCTTCCTGCCGCGATGCGTTACCCTCGGGGTAGTTATTCACGTATACATTATCAACGAAAAGAGGTTTTTATCATGAGTAAATTTATCTTCTCTTCGCCAAGGAAATACGTTCAGGGCAGCGGTGTTCTGGATGAATTAGGGGATTATCTGCCTGCTCTGGGCGGAAAATCATTCCTGATAGCTGATGATGTCGTTTGGGGAATTATCGGTGATCGCGTTAACGCGTCACTGAAAAAAGCCGACGTTGAATTCCATTATGAACGCTTTAACGGAGAAGCTTCGGCCAACGAAATTACCCGTCTTGCCGCCATCGCCCGCGATGCGGGAACGAAGGTGGTGGTCGGCCTCGGCGGCGGTAAAACGCTCGATACCGTAAAAGCCATTGCCGATGAACTGAAGCAAAATGTGGTGATTGTGCCGACAGTGGCTTCCACTGATGCGCCGTGCAGCGCACTTTCCGTTATCTATTCGGATGAAGGTGTTTTCGAATCTTATCGCTTCTACAACAAAAATCCGGATCTGGTACTGGTTGATACCCATGTCTGCGCACAGGCGCCGGTACGCCTGTTTGCTTCCGGTATTGCCGACGGTCTGGCGACGTTTGTTGAGGCGCAGGCTGTGCTGCGTTCACATTCTCATTCCATGGTGGGCGGCGACCCGACAATTGCCGGTATGGCGATAGCAGAAGCGTGCGAGAAAACGCTGCTGACTTACGGTTACAGCGCCTATACCGCGGTTGAGCAGAAACTGGTGACACCGGCGGTAGAAGCGGTCGTGGAAGCCAATACACTGCTTTCCGGTCTGGGCTTTGAGAATGCCGGTCTGGCGGGCGCACATGCCATCCACAACGGTTTTACCGCGATTTCAGGTGACATTCATCATCTGACCCATGGCGAAAAAGTGGCGTACGGTACGCTGACCCAAATGGTACTCGAACAGCGTCCTGACGAAGAGATCGCGAAATACGTTCGCTTCTACCGTTCCATCAAAATGCCAACCACGTTGAAAGAAATGCATCTGGAAAACGAATCTTTTGCCAACCTGGTGAAAGTCGGCGCGCTGGCAGGCGGCGAGGGCGATACGCTGGGTAACCTGAACCACACTCTTTCTGCCGAAGACGTAGCGAACGCTATTCTGGCGGTAGATGCATTCAGTAAATCTGTGAAGTAATTGCTGGCTGGTGCCTCCCCTGTGAAGGGGAGGCCGGAAGGGGATTAGGGCTAACGCTAAGGTAGTTTTGCGGGTGTTAAATCCGCGCCATCACCCACGGGATTGCCACTGGCAATTGCGAAAGCAGATATAGCGCAAGACCGATAAAGGCGCCGACCAGCGTGCCGTTGATGCGGATAAACTGCAAATCCTTGCCGATGTTCAGCTCAATTTGCCGCGACATATCACGCGGATCCCAGCCTTTTACCGTGTCGCTGATATGACGCGTCAGGAATTCGGCAAACTCCGGTGCGACTTTCTCCGCAATAGTTTCCATCTGCTGATTCAGCGAGAGGCGCAGCTTTTCATCTTGTGCCAGCGCATTGCCCAGCCATTGCCCGGATTCGGTGACTTTGGCGAACACCCGTGAATCTTCGCTTTCTAAATCGTCTTTCAGCCAGTTACGCATATCGCCCCACAGTTGCAACACGTAAGCATTCAGCTTCTCGTCATCTTTCAGGTATTGCTTGATGTCTTCGGCTTTCTGCGCGGTCGCGGGGTCATTTTGCAGCTTCCAGATAAAGTTCTGCACCGAGCGGTCAAACCCTTTGCGGAAGGCGTGGGTTTTATCATTGCCCATATCGTCGAGCACTGAATTCACTGCATTGGACACTAAGTCCGCGCCGTTGCGTCCCAGCCAGCCGGTCGGCAGCAGTTTGGCGGTCAGCGGATGTTCCCGTTTCATCCAGCTGACAATCTGCGCGGAAATAAACTGCCGCGTGCTGTCTTTTGCCAGCAAGATTTCCAGCTGATCCATCGCCTGATCCAGCAGCTCCTGATGGCGTCCGTTTTTAGTCAGGCTTTCCAGCAGGGTGGCAATTGAGGCTGACAGGTCGATTTTGTCGATCACCCGATACAGCGCGCGGCGCATAAGCTGCGCGATACGCTGATCGTCGGTGACATCCAGAAATCCGCGGATCATCTTTACGGCATATTTCGCAAACCGCTGCGCGTTATCGGGCGCATTCAGCCAGTCAGTCAGCATCCGTGCCGGATCATGCTGGCGGATAAGCGTGATGAGCGTCGCGGGGGCGAGGAATTTCTCCTGCACGAAAACCGCCAGATTATCGGCAATTTTGTCTTTGTTTTTAGGGATGATCGCCGTGTGTGAGGCGACGAACGGCACCGGCACACGGCGAAACAGTGCCACGACCGCAAACCAGTCGGCCATTGCGCCGACCATCGCGGCCTCGGAAATGGCTTTCAGCCCGGAAACCCAGAAGTTGGGTGGCAGGAAAAGGGTGATGACAAACAGGGCGGCGGCAATCAGCAGCAGCCCCAGCGCGTTACGTTTACTTCGGCGAAGTTCTTGTTCTTTATCCATTACCTCAGTTTAGGAAGCGTGCGGCGGCCTGTCAGCTTTTTTCTTGCGATAGCGCCACTTGCGGTGCTGTGTGCCGTCACCAGTTGCCGGAAAGCGGCCAGCGCCGGAGTTTCGCCGTCTTGCCGCCAGGCCATGTAAATCTCCGCGAAGGCATCGGGGTGGCTGAGCGGGCGGAACTCAATATCAGGAAAGCCAAGCTGGCGGGCGCTTTCCGGCACAATCGCCAGCCCGAGACCGGCGCGCACCAGCCCGAGAATGGTGTGGGTCTGGCTGCAATGTTGCACGTAATGTGGCACGACGTTGGCCTGAGCAAACAGCCCGGCCACGCAATCGTAAAAGTATTTGCCTTCAGTGGCGGAATACATAATGAACGGCAGACCAGCAAAGTCGCGCAGACGGATACGCGGTTTCGCCGCCAGAACGGAGGCCGCGGGAAGCGCCACGCATAATGGCTCGCGCAGCACACACTGATAGGCGAGGGGAAATAACGCCACCGGCTGGCGCACAAAGCCGATATCCAGCGTGCGCGCCGCCAGCGCCTGAAGCTGCGCGGAAGACACCATCTCTTTGAGCACCAGCGTGATTTCCGGCAGTTCCTGCGCCGCCAGCGCAATAATCTGCGGAATTTGCCAGTAGCCGCTGACGGCAGTGAACCCCAGCATCAGCCTCCCGATTTCCCCTTTCTCGACGCGTTTTACAGTTTCCTGCGCCTGTCCGGTGAACTCGAGGATCAGTTTTGCATCGCGCAAAAACGTCTTTCCCGAGGCCGTCAGGCTGACGTGCCGGTTGGTTCTTTCCAGCAAACACGCGCCAAGTGCATGTTCGAGTAACTGGATCTGACGGCTCAGCGGAGGCTGCGTCATAAACAATCTTTTCGCCGCGCGTCCGAAATGTAATTCCTCCGCGACCGCCACAAAACAGCGCAACTGGTTTAATTCAATCATTCAATTTTTGACTTGTTCCATTGTCTTTTTAACTTAGACCGTATCGTTAAATGTTTCTACTCTGTTAATTAATTTGGATTTTTTAGATCTAAATGGCGTGACCGAAACGGCAAAAACTGTGTCTCCGGTCACAAAAAGCAAGGAATGCACTCATAAGTCTGGAGAGAAAACATGACGTCCCCTACAGATGTGTCAGATAACGCCAAACCGCTGGTCCGCGAATCGGCAGCAGAGGCGGTGAAACCGGGTCATTTCCGTTACGTGGTCCTCGGAATGATTTTTGCCATCACGGTGATTAACTACGCCGACCGCGCCACGCTGTCGATTGCCGGTACGGAAGTGTCGCGGGTGCTGAGCCTCGATCCGGTGATGCTCGGGATGGTTTTTTCAGCGTTTGCCTGGGCATATATGATCGGGCAGATCCCCGGTGGCTGGCTGCTGGATAAATTCGGCGCACGGCGGGTCTATGGTTGCAGCCTGATACTGTGGTCAGTGTTTACGATGTTGCAGGGTACCGTTGGCTGGTTCGGCGTCAGCGGGATTTCGGCGGCTATCATGCTGTTCTTCCTGCGCTTTATGCTCGGTCTTGTGGAGTCTCCGGCATTTCCCGCTAATGCACGCATTGTCGCCTGCTGGTTCCCGACCAATGAACGCGGCACGGCGACATCACTGTTTAACTCCGCGCAGTACATGGCGATTGGCGTATTCACCCCGATCATGGCGTGGCTGACTCACGCGCTCGGCTGGGAACATGTGTTCCTGTGGATGGGCGCGGTCGGGCTGTTCGCCGGGATTTTATGGTTCGCCTTTTATAAAGAACCGCACAGCAGTCCGCACATCAAACCTGCCGAACTCGAATACATCCGCGCCAACGGTGCGCTGGTCGATCTCGAACTCAACCGCCGTGCTTCGCGGCAGAAATTCACCTTCCGCGAAGTGATGCAACTGTTCCAGAGTCGCACGCTGTGGGGCATTTATATTGGTCAGTACTGCATTACCTCGATGAGTTATTTCTTTATGACCTGGTTCCCGATTTACCTGATCAAAGGGCGCGGGATGACGGTCATGCAGGCTGGCTGGGTGGTCGCGTTACCGGCGATTTGCGGCTTTACCGGCGGGGTGCTGGGCGGTGTGATGTCGGATTACATGATCCGCCGCGGCGTCAGTCCGTCAAAAGCGCGTAAAACACCGTTTGTGCTGGGTATGTTTTTCGCCGCCATGCTGGCGATGGCGAATTTTGTTTCCACTGATGCGGCGGTGATTGCGCTAATGACGCTGGCGTTCTTTGGCAAAGGTTTATCAGCGATTGGCTGGGCGGTGATGTCCGATACGGCACCGGAGAAAATGATCGGACTGAGCGGCGGGGTGTTTAACTGTCTGGGCAATGTGGCCGGGATTATTACGCCGGTAGTAATCGGTTATATCGTGGCAGCGACCGGTTCCTTTAACCTCGCGTTGTGGTTTGTTGGCGCACACGGTTTACTCGGCATGTTTGGCTATCTGGTAGTGGCTGGCAAGTTTGAGCGCATGGTGATCCGACCGGATGATCGGGAAAATGAGAATTGTTCTTGATATGACAAGATGTGTCATTAAACTGCGTGCAGCATCATTTTCCTGCATTCAGAACGAGAAAAATTCATGGAGTTGTTACGCGTTGTTTTTAAGCAATACCGTTGGCCGTTTTTAGGGGTGATGGCGCTGAGTTTGCTCAGCGCCGTTCTGGGCATTGGCCTGATCGCGTTTATCAATCTGAAACTGATTCAAACCACACAGGCTTCTTTAATTGTCCTGCCGGAATTTCTCGGGCTGTTACTGCTGCTGATGGCCGTGACGCTGGGCTCCCAGCTGGCCCTGACCGTGCTGGGGCACCACTTCATTTACCGCCTGCGCGGTCAATTCATCAAACGTATTTTAGACACCGATATTGAGCGCATCGAGCAGATCGGTAATGCACAACTGCTTGCGAGCCTTGGCAGTGACATCCGCAATATCACACTGGCGTTCGTGCGCCTGCCGGAACTGGTGCAGGGGATTATCCTGACCATTGGTTGCGCCGGATATCTGGCGTGGTTGTCGCCGGAAATGTTGCTGGTAACGGTTATCTGGCTGGTGATCACTATTTTTGGCGGCTTTAAGCTGGTGTCTCACGTTTACCGCCATCTGGCGAAAGTGCGCGAGGCGGAAGACAAACTGCAAACCGATTACCAGAAAGTGATTGAAGGGCGCAAAGAGCTGGCGCTGAACCGCGAGCGGGCGCGTCATCTGTTCGACGAGGTTTACCGCAAAGAT
Source organism: Rahnella sp. ATs2 (assembly GCF_051851855.1). Taxonomy (NCBI): domain Bacteria; kingdom Pseudomonadati; phylum Pseudomonadota; class Gammaproteobacteria; order Enterobacterales; family Yersiniaceae; genus Rahnella; species Rahnella sp. ATs2. The sequence continues at coordinate 6,401 of NZ_JBLYPL010000032.1, forward strand.
GCTGAAGAGTATCGCCACCACATTATCCGCGCGGATACTTTCCATCTGAGCGCCGTGAACTGGTCGAATATCATGATGCTGGGCGCAATCGGCCTGGTATTCTTCATGGCCAACGGCATGGGCTGGTCTAATACCGAAGTGGCGGCGACCTATTCCCTGACGTTGTTATTCCTGCGTACACCGATGTTGCAGGCGGTCGGCGCACTGCCGACGCTGCTCAGCGCGCAGGTGGCGTTTGGCAAACTGAAATCGCTGAAACTGGCGGAATATAATGAGGCGTTTACGCCAGCCATTGCTGCAAAACAGTGGAAGACGCTGGAGTTACGCGACCTGGTGTTCAGTTATGAAGGCAAATCAGAGGGCGCCGGTTTTGGCGTAGGTCCGTTGAATCTGACCATTACCCGCGGAGAACTGGTCTTTCTGATTGGCGGCAACGGCAGCGGAAAATCTACCATGGCGATGTTGCTGACCGGCCTGTATCAGCCGCGTTCCGGGCAGATCCTGCTCGATGGCGTGCCGGTTACGGCAGAAAATGCTGAACAGTATCGGCAGATCTTCTCGGCAGTCTTTACTGATTTCCATCTGTTTGGACAGCTGATTGGCCCGCAAGGCGGACAGCCGGATCCGCTGGTCGTGGAAGACTGGCTGCAACGACTGAAAATGAAAGAAAAACTCCAGTTCAGCGGCAACGAAGTCACTAACCTGCAACTGTCACAGGGGCAACGTAAGCGCGTGGCGTTGCTGCTGGCGGCGGCAGAAGGGCGAGACTTCCTGCTGCTCGACGAATGGGCAGCCGATCAGGATCCGCAGTTCCGCCGGACGTTCTACCGTGAGCTGTTGCCGCAATTGCGTGATATGGGCAAAACCGTGCTGGCAATCAGTCACGATGATCACTATTTTGAACACGCTGACCGCCTGCTGGAAATGCGGACGGGCAAACTGACAGAACTGCACGGGCAGGCGCGTATTGACGCCAGCCGTGATGCGGTCGCACAAATTGGAAGTCACTAAATTTTTCTGAAGGCAACGGATTATGAACTGGACAGAAGTGATGGTGTGGGGCATCGGCGGCGTGGTGGTTGGCTCGCTGCTCGGAGCGTTACACAAAAGAGGCAAAATCGGGCGCATCCCGGCGGTCGTTCTATTTCTGGTGCTGATTATCGGCGGCAATATTTTATGGGGCGGTGTGATCAAACCGCGTCTGGCAGGCAACAGCGAAGAGCAGAAGATCGACCAGGCGCTGGAAGCTCTGCCGCTGTATAACACCATCAAAATGCAGGAACCGGTGCTTTACGCGCAAATCCGCAGCAATATTCTGAACATGAAGAAAGAGGGAAAATCGCAGCAGGACGCGATCGACACCGTGAAACCGATGGTGTCCGTACTGCTCTCGCAGCGTATTACCCATGCGCCGGACGCCAATGTGAACGAGGCGATGCAGGTCAATCTGGAAGAAATGCAGACGTTGCAGGCGCGCAAAGACGGCAGCTGCTTTAAATTCCTTTATCCGCAGGTCAGCGGCGGGATTAATACTGCGGAGGTTCTGCCACCGGCATTGTTCCAGAAAGATCTCAACACCATGAATGATTTACTGCTGGCGACCGGCAGCGGGCAGACGACGCAGCCTCAGGCCGTCAGCACCGAAAAAGTGGTGCAGATGATGGCGCCGGTGCGTGAGGCGCTGGCGAATATGTACGGCGAGCAATTGCAGATGTTCAGCGACCTGACCAAACCGGATGTCGATCGCGAAAAAGTCTGTGAAATTTCCATCAGTCTGTATTCAGGCATTCTGGCACTGCAACCGGCGGATTCCGCGGCGATCCTCCGCCAGATGCTGGGTAAAAACGACTAATCTGAAAAAGGGCAGCCCTTTCTGCGGGCTGTCCGTTTTCAGACAGTGAAACAAACAGACAATCCCTACTATTCTTCTTAATAAGAAAGAGTATTCTTCTCCCGCATTTCTAAAAAAATAATTTTTCGAGCTCCCGGAATCATCCTTCTATGCAAAAAATGTTAAGAGTGCCGCTGCTGCTGGCATTGTTGTCATGTTTATTCCTGACGCCTGTACACAGTTACGCGGACGACAGTACCGGTCAGCCTGACACAGCAGAACAACCGGTAAAAGTGAATGTCACCACCGCCTTACCGGCGTTACAAAAGCGTCTGGATCAGCTGAAACAGCAGGTTTCATCGGCGAAAACGGATAAGAAATATACCGGCCTGACCGATGCCGCACAGAAACTGGCAGAAGATGCCGACAAGCTGACTGCCGCGCTGACCCCTCAGCTGGCGCAGGTGCAGGCACAGCTGGACGTTCTTGGCCCGGCACCTGCGCCGGGCACGCTCACTGAAACTCCGCAGGTGATCAGCCAGCGCAATAAGCTTAACGCCAGCAAAACGCTGATGACCACACAACTCGAGCAGACCAAAGCGATTGCCGTTGGCGCACAAAATCTGTCTTCGCAAATCGCTGGCTTACGTCGTGACGCACTGAAAACCCAGATTGCGCTCAATACCGGCAGCATTCTTGGCAGCAATTTCTGGGCACCGCTGATTACACCAAACGATGATGATGCGGCACGTTTTGATGATTTTGGTTCGCAGGTTAAAGATGCCTGGACGCAGGCGTGGAGTGATGACTGGCGCGTCGGCACCGGCATTTATCTGTTCCTGGCGCTGGTGATTGGTGTGTTTGGCCGCCGCGTGCTGGATAAACCGATGAACTGGATCCTGCCGCGCTGGCTGCCGCAGGGGCGTTTCCGTCGCAGTTTCCTGGCTTGTTTCACCACGCTGAGCACCACGTTTACGCTGGGGATCAGCGTTCAGCTGCTGGGCTATATTTTCACCCGGCTGCCGGATACTTCGCCGTGGGTGACAGAATTCGCCGAACAACTGGTCGAGCTGACCTATTTCTCTGCGGTGATCGCCGGGCTGGGTATTGCGTTACTTTCCAATAACCATCCGTCATGGCGTCTGCCGGGAATTGCGGATCCGCTGGCGAAAACGCTGGCATCATTCCCGGTTTTGCTGGCGGGCTTTATTTTCCTGTTCGGCATTATTGAACAACTGAATAACCTGGTCGGTGCCAGCGTCTCTGCCACCTTATTTGGCAACGGATTAGCGGCGTTACTGGTGGCGCTCAACTGCCTGATTGCACCGGTTCGCGTGAACCGTATGCGCCGCAGAATGAAGGCAGAAGGCGAGCAGACCGAAGCGCGATCCACGCTGGCAGGGCTTATCCATCTGGTGATCAGCCTGACTGCTTTTGTCATTCTGATGGCGTTGCTGATCGGTTACATCCCGCTGGCGCGTTTCGTGACCTTCGAGCTGCTATGGATTGGTCTGGTGGTCAGCTGCCTGTACCTGCTGATCCACTTCGTTGTTGATCTCTGCGAAAGCGTGTTTTCACCGACCACGCACAGCGGCAAAATCCTCAAAGGCACGCTGAGCGTCAATGACCGCCATCTGTCTCTGGCTGCCACATTATTCTCGGCAATCGGTAAAACCGCGCTGCTGCTGATGGCCGCGATTGCGCTGCTTAACGGTACGTTCGGTACCACGACGCCGCTGGAATTGCTGGCAAAAGTGGTCGATATCTGGGGCGGTAAAGGCCTCGAAAGCATGAACATCATTCCGGCGCACGCGGTTAACGCGGTGCTGTGTCTGGTGGTCGGCTGGTATATTCTGCGCTCCGCACGCCGCTGGCTGGATAACGATTTCCTGCCGAAAACCATGATGGACCGAGGAATGCGCGCCTCGCTGGTGACGCTGTTCACCAACGTGGGTTATGTGCTGATTATCCTGCTGACGCTGTCGTCGCTGGGCATTGAATGGAACAAACTGGCGTGGATCGTCAGCGCCTTGTCGGTCGGTATCGGTTTCGGTTTACAGGAGATTGTGAAGAACTTTATCTCCGGTCTGATCCTGCTGACCGAGCGTCCGGTGAAAGTAGGGGATTTGATCAGCATCAGCGGCGTAGAAGGGGACATCCGTCGTATTAATGTCCGCGCTACTGAAATTCAGCTAAGCGATAAATCCACCGTGATTGTGCCGAACTCCCAGCTGATATCGCAGAACGTGCGTAACGCCACCATGGGCAACGCGCAGGGCGTGGCGACTATCGCACTGACATTCCCGCTGGATATCGACCCTGAACAGGTTAAGACCTTGCTGCTGGAAGCCTACAACCTGCACGAATCTATTCTGGAAAATCCACCGGCCTCGGTAAGTTTCAAAGAACTGGGCCCGACCGGGATTGTGCTGAGCGTGACCGGCTATGTGAACAGCCCGCGCATGGTCAGCGGCACGCGCAGCGATTTGCTGTACGAAATCCTCAAAATGCTGCGGGCAGCGGGGATCAGTTTGAGTCAGACGCAGACGATGATTTTGGAGAAACCGGCAGAGAGGGTTGCTCCGGTGGAAGAGTGAAATCCAAAGAATCACCCGGTCAGCACCCGCCCCTGCGAAGGGGAGGGTTGGGGTGGGGTATCAAAGGAAAACCAAGAAGTTGAAGTATGCTTTCACAAGGTGTTAGCCCTTAAAACCCCCTCCCAACCTCCCCCTTCGCAGGGGGAGGAGTAAAGATAAAAACAGTCTTCCTTTGAATTTTAGATCGTGCGGGCGATTCAGAAAGCTTGCTGAACGGAGCGGCCTGGAGACCTTAGGCTCCAGGACCGAGTGAAGGAACCGCAAAGCGGCAAGATTTCCAGCCTGTCGCTGCGATACCTGAAACATAGCCAGCGAGCGGAGCGCGCAGTAAAAGAGCCCGGGATTCTCAAGGGGTGCGGCGACAGGCGCCCCTTGAGGCCAGTTTGGGTGGCAACCCAAGGTCTTGACCTTTGAGCTCGTGTGGGCGGCGAGCCCAAGGTCTTGATTTTAAAGCCAGCCGGATTTTTTCAGTTTCCAGTAAAGCCATCCGCAACCGACCACGGTGACGCCGAGTGTCAGCGGATATCCCCACCAGTCGTCCAGTTCCGGCATGTTTTTGAAGTTCATACCGTACAGACTGAAAATCACCGTCGGGATTGCCAGGATCGCGCCCCAGCCTGCCAGGCGTTGCACCACTTCATTCTGATGTACGGACACCAGTGCCAGATTGACATGCATGGCGTTGGACAGCATTTCGCGCACGTCGTCGGTGGTGCGGACCACCTGATTAGCATGATCCTGTACGTCGCGGATATAGGCGCGCAGGCTTTTGGGCATCAGCTCTTCATAATGATGGCTGAGCTGATTACAGATATCTTCCATCGGCACGGCGGCGTTGCGCAGTGACAGCAGATCGCGTCGCAGGCTGTACACCTGTTGTACCGCCTGCTGATTGAAAGTGTTCTGGAACATCATTTTTTCGATGGCATCAAACTGACCGGTGTACTGATGCAAAATTTCCAGATAGTTATCGACGATGGAATCGAGCACGCAATACAGCGCATAAGCCGGCCCTTTGCTCATCATTTCCGGGCGTTCTTCGGCATGTTTACGAATTTCTTTGTAACTGGATGACGCGCCGTGACGCACGGTGATCAGGAAGTTTTTGCCAAGAAAAAGATGTGTCTCGCCGTACTCGATGGTTTCATTTACTTTCTGCGCAGTGTGCGTGACGATAAAAAGGGATTCGCCGTATTGCTCGATCTTTGGGCGCTGATGGGCGGTCAGTGCATCTTCAATCGCCAGATCGTGCAGGCCGAATTCTTCCTGAATGCTGCGCATGTAGGCATCTTCAGGTTGCCATAATCCCAGCCAGACAAACGTATCTGGTTCTTTTAGTACTTCGCTGATGTCTTCGACCGTCACATCCTGCAATCGCTTACCGTCGCGGTAGGCCACGCTGTTGATCACTGAATCACAGCTGGGTTTTTTATCTTCGTTGGAAATGGAGTTCATTGTTTTACCCGATTGTTATTCAGACGAAAATCCTGCCCGCAGGCAGGATGATTTCAGTGTCTGAACAGAATAGCGCAGTCTGATAGAAAAGCGCTGACTGGGAATCTTAAAAGAGGGTGTTAGCAAAAAGGGTTTAGCAAAAATTTGTTTCAGCCATCAGTAGAACGACTGACCGCTTCCCACGTATCAATATCGGTTTTCATTTGTTGCAGCTTTTCCCTGACGAATTTCACGGCGTCACTGCCCAGCAGCAGGGAAGCAGGTGGCTCAGGCGCGTTGATCAGTTGCAAAATGGCCTGCGCCGCTTTCTTCGGATCACCGGGCTGGTGGCCGCTGCGTTTTTCCCGCGTTTCACGAACAGGACCGAAACTTTCGTCGTAATCACTGATACTTCGCGGGGATCGCACCATTGAACGTCCTGCCCAGTCAGTTCTGAACGATCCCGGCTGAACGGCGGTGACGGCAATATTGAACGGTTTCAGCTCTTTGGTCAGTGTTTCTGAAATTCCCTGTAAGGAGAATTTACTGCCGCAGTAATAACTGATGCCGGGCATCGTAATAAATCCGCCCATCGATGTGATATTGATAATGTGCCCAGCGCGGCGCTGACGGAAATACGGCAGGAAGGCTTTGATGACCGCCACCGCACCGAACACATTGACGTCAAACTGATGCAGTACGTCGCTCAGCGGCGATTCCTCCATAATCCCTTCATGCCCGTAACCGGCATTATTGACCAGCACGTCAACGGCTCCGATTTCCTGTTCTACCGCTGCAGTCAGCGGGGCGACAGACGCAAAATCAGTGACATCCAGCACACGACCAAAACTGCGCCCCGGTACCACTGCATCGAATTCTTCGCAGGCTTGTGCGTTACGCAGGGTGCCGACCACGCGATGTCCGGCCTGTAACGCTTCTTCTGCCAGCGCACGACCCAATCCGCTGCTGACACCGGTAATAAAGAATAATTTTGACTGGCTCATACAAACTCCTCGGTAAAAAGCGGACTTGCAGAATAGGGCGGAAATCATCAAATCCGTAGCCCGGATCCTCTCAGATGTTTGCCTGTTCCTATGAGGTCTCTGGACGTACCCCGTTCCTGATGCGACACTGACTTCACTTTCCGCTACCCGTTTTCAGGCTGATATGACATCTCCGGCTTTGACAGTGACAGAGCAAATGACCTCACTTCTGAAACAGCTCACGCCTTTTGAGGGCTACAACCTCACGGAGCTGGCGGATGTGCGTTTTCTGCGATCAGACCGTCCGCTTCTGCGCACGCCGGTTTTGTATGAGCCGGGCATTGTGATTGTGGTACAGGGTAGCAAGCGCGGCTTTTTAGGCAATGATGTCTATTTGTATGATGCGCAGCATTATCTGATGGTTTCGGTGCCGGTGCCTTTCACCATGGAAACGGATGCCAGCGCCAGTGAACCGATGTTGGCCATTTATCTGCGACTCGATTTCAGTCTGGCGGCGGAACTGATGTTGCAACTGGATGCCTGCCACGCGCCTCAGGTGAAATCGCCGAAAAGTATGGTGTCGAGTCCGATGGATGACGCGATGCGGGCATCTGTTTTGCGGTTTTTGCAGGTGATGGCATCTCCGCTGGATGCAAAAATGCTGGGCAAAGCGATGATGCGCGAGTTGTATTACCGCGTGCTGACCGGCGCTCAGGGCGGCACGTTACGCAGCGCACTGGCGATGCAGGGACAGTTTGGCAAAGTGGTGAAGGCATTACGGAAACTGCATGCAGAATACGACTCGCATCTGGATGTGAATGCGCTGGCGAAAGAAGCGGGAATGAGCCTGCCGACGTTTCACAGTCACTTCAAAACCGTTACAGATACATCGCCAATGCAATATCTCAAGTCCACCCGTTTGCATCAGGCCAGATTGCTGATGCTGCGTAATAATCTGACTGCGTCGGCGGCCAGCGCGAAGGTGGGATATGAAAGCGTGTCGCAGTTCAGCCGCGAATTTAAACGGTTATTCGGGCTGACGCCGGTCAGTGAAGTGGCGCGGATGAGGCAGAACTTTTCATTGCCTGCCCCGTCCACGCCGTCTGATTTTATCTCTTCGCATTAATCCTTTTGTATAACACCGGCGTTACGGTGTCACGCCGGACGTGGTTTGTACTTTCACATCTGGCGTCGCCGCCGGACCAAACACGGTATAGGTCGGCAAATCAACGTTCTGATACGGTTCCCAGCCGCCGCCCAGCGCTTTATACAATGACACCAGATCGGTGCTGGTTTTCACTTTCGCTTCAGCGGATTGCTGATGCGCCTGTGCCAGCTGGCGCTGGGCATCCAGCACGTTGATGAAGGTCGAAAGCCCCTGACGGTAGCTGTCGCTGGCCAGATCAAAAGCGGTTTGCAACGCTTCGGTGGTCTGATCTAAACCGCTGACCTGATCCTGATCGGTGCGGTAATTCACCAGCGCATTATCGACATCCTGTAACGCTGTCAGCACGGTCTGACGGTAATTCAGCGCCGCATTGGCCTGTTGCGCACGGGAAAGATGCACGCTGGACACCAGACGTCCGCCCTGGAAAATCGGCAGGGAAACTTGCGGGCCAAACGAGTAGAAATGGCTGCTCCAGTTATCGAGATAACTCACGTCAGTATTACGCATACCGAACTGACCGGTCAGCGAAATACTCGGGAATAGCTGTGCGACGGAAACCCCGATATTGGCGGTTGCTGCGTGTAAATCTGCTTCGGCTTTACGCACGTCTGGGCGACGGCGTGCCAGCTGTGACGGCACGCCGACCGGTACGGCTGCGGGCAGGGCAGGCATCGGTTTCGGCGCGGAAAGTTCGGCATCCAGCGAACCCGGTGTCTGACCGAGTAAAACGGCCAGTCCGTTCATCGCCTGACGTTCCTGAGCCTGATATTGCGGCAGCTGAGCGCGCAGCGAACCTAACTGCGCTCGGGCATTCTCCACATCTAATTGCGGCGACAACCCGTTCTGCTGACGGTTTTGCGTCAGATCTAAAGTTTGCTGCGCCACGTCGATTTGCGTCTGTATGGCGGCCGTCACGCTTTGCGCGCCACGCAGTTGCAGATAAGCGCGGGCAACTTCGGCTTGCAGCGAGACCAGCGCATCGTTGCGCTGTTCGACAGAAGACTGAGTCTGCGCGTTTGCGGCTTCGACCTGACGGCGTGTGCCGCCAAATAAATCCAGCTCCCAGCTGGCGTCGAAACTGCCCTGATATAAATTCACAGGTCGGGTGGCGGTATCAATGGCGCCGGACGCCTCCGGACCGAGTTCGTTGAGCTGCTGGGATGCGCCGCTGGAATCGAGAATACCTTTCAGGCCGAGCTGCTGACGCGTCATTTTTGCGCTGCCCTGAACTGACGGCAGCCATGCGCCTTCAGCCTGTTTTACCTGCTCACGGGCACCGGCGATACGCAATACTGCCTGTTGCAGGGAAATATTCCCGGCAATGGCGCGGGTGATCAGACTGTCGAGTTGCGGATCGTTAAACGCTTTCCACCACAACGGATTCGGCTCAGAAGGCAGCGCAATCGATGCGCCGTCTTTGTCTTTCGGCTGCGTCATATCGTTGTACGCCGTCGGCGTCACCGGGTTTGGCTTCTGATAATCCGGGCCAACGGAGCAACCGGCCAGTGCAACCGCAATGGCCGACAGGGCAATAACATGAGTCTTTTTAAACTTCCGGGTCGTAATCAACTTAATGTGCTCCGGCATTACCTTCGCTCTTAACTGGCGAAAGCAGGAAACAAAACGGGATCAAAATAACGGCGACGATGGCGCAATAACCGAACACATCGATGTAGGCCAGAATGCGCGATTGCGAAATCATCTCCTGATACATGCGCACGGTCGCCAGCTGCATCGGGTCGCCGACGATGTGGGCGAAATCACGAATAGCCTCAGCGCTTTTACTGACCGCCTGATTAAACTGTTCATTGAGCGGCGACATGTTGTGCGCCATATGCGCGCTGTGCGCCTGCGTCCGCTCAGTCACACCGGCGGTTGCCAGCGAAATACCAATCGACCCCGCGACGTTACGGAACATGGTAAACAGCGCGGCGGCATCGGCATTCATCCTTTGCGGAATGGTGATGAACGCAATAGTGGTCAGCGGTACAAACAGGAAACCCAGGCCGAGGGACTGCGCACTGCGATACATCACCAGCGTGGTGAAATCGACATCTGGCGTCAGCGTCGCCGAATAGATAAACGAGGCGGCCAGCAGGAAGAAACCAAACGCAATGATGTAACGCGTCTGCACGATGGGCATCAGTTTCAGCACCAGCGGTATCGACAACACAATCAGTATCGCGCCCGGCGACATCACCAGCCCGGAAAGCGTGGCGGTGTACCCCAGCTGTTGTTGCGCCAGTTGCGGAATAACCACCGAACTGCCGTACAGAATCATCGCCATCCCGGCCATCAGCAAACCGGCCACTGCGAAGTTTTTATCTTTCATACAGCGCAAATCGACCACCGGCTTTTTGGCGTACAGCAGCCAGTAAATCGCCCCGACAATCCCGGTAGCTGCCAGTACGGCGAACGTCACGATAAAGCCAGACTTAAACCAGTCGTCATCCTCACCGCGGTCCATCATGACCTGCAGGCACCCTAAGCCCAGCGCAATCAGACCGATACCGATGTAATCGATGCTGAGCTTGCCTTTGGCCTTACGTTCCCACGGTGGGTCTTCCAGCAGCTGATAAATCGCCAGCAGGGCGATAATGCCCACCGGAATGTTGATCAGAAACACCCAGCGCCAGCTGAAGTTATCGGTGATGTAACCGCCCAGCGTCGGGCCGACAACCGGCGCGACGATGATGGCAATGGAAGACAGACCAAACGCCTTACCGCGATCTTCCGGCTTAAAGTAATCAAGCAGAACCGATTGCTGAATCGGCTGCAAACCGCCGCCGAAAAAGCCTTGGAGGATGCGGAACAGAATCATCTGCCACAGTTCGGTGGCGACCCCGCACAGGAAGGAGCAGACGGTGAACATGCCGATACAAATCAGGAAGTAAGTTTTACGCCCCATGACGCGGCTGAGAAACGCCGAAATCGGCAGCACGATGCCGTTCGCCACCAGATAGGACGTCAGCACCCAGGTTGATTCGTCATAACTGGAAGACAGTGACCCAGCGACGTGCGGCAGCGCCACGTTAACGATGGTGGTGTCCAGGATTTCCATGAACACCGCAATGGTTACAACGGCGGCAACTGCCCACGGATTGGCCTTGGGTTTCCAGTAGCTGCGATCTTCATTCATTCGACGGTCACCGTCGGTTCGACTGACAGACCCAGCGGCAGGTGATGATTTTCATCCAGCCCGCTGTCGATGACGATTTTCACCGGCACGCGCTGAACGATTTTCACATAGTTACCGGTGGCATTTTCAGCCGGGAAGGCCGAGAAGCGCGAGCCGGTGCCTTGCTGAATACTGTCAACGTGGCCGTGAAGTTTGATGTCAGGGAAGGCATCAACGGTGATTTCCACTTTGTTGCCGGGACGCATACGTTCGAGCTGCGATTCCTTATAGTTCGCCGCGATCCAGATATCTTTCGACACCACGGAGAACAGAGAAGTACCGGCCTGAACCAGCGTGCCGACCTGCACATTACGTTTGGTGACATAGCCGTCGAACGGTGCCCGAACCTGCGCATAGGAAAGATTCAGCGTCGCGGTTTCCAGCTGAGCTTTTGCCTGCTCAACCTGTTGCTGGCGTGCCTCAACGTTAGTTTCAGCCTGACGAATGTTCAGCTGCACCTGAGCGGCAACCTGAACCTGCGCTTTGGCATTTTCAAGATCGGCCGTTGCAGAACGCACCTGCGCATTGGACGTATCAATATTTTGTTGGGTGGTGGCACGTGGATCCACACCGCGCTGGCGGCGGAAATCAGCGGTAGCATTCAGCAAATTGGCTTCCGCACGGGTTTGCTGAGCTTTAGCCTGCGCCAGCTGCGCCGGATACTGCACTTTCGCCAGATCGTACTGCGCCTGAGCCTGATGCAACTGGGCGACGGCCAGACCGAGCTGCGCCTGTGCCTGATCGCGTTGTGCGGTGGCATCACGCGGGTCGATTTCTACCAGCAAATCGCCTTTTTTGACGAACTGGTTATCTTTCACCGCCAGATTCGTCACATAACCGGCGATTTTTGGCGCGATGGTCACGGCATCGCCTTCGGTGAAGGCGTCATCGGTGCTTATCTGATCTTTGGTCATCAGCCACCAGACCAGTGACACGACCACCATCACCACCACGACAATCCCGAGGATGATCAGCGGCTTCTTGCCCGGACCTTTGCGCTTTTCATCGTTATCCTGATTATCGTTATCGGACTCTTTATCGGACCCTTTCTGGTCTTTGGTGTCTTGCTTGTAACCTTCTCCTGATTTGACCTGGCTGGAGTCGAGTTCTGAGTGTGCGTCTTCAGACGCGGAAGGCTGGTTATTTTTTTCGTTTGTCATAATGCTCATCTGATTATCGGTGCGCGCGCGCCGGAACAAAGAAATCTTGTTTTAAGCTAGATTGTATTGATGTAAATGCAAGTAAATATAGGTCAATAAACCTCAGTGAGAGCACGAAGATCCAAACCATAGGGAAGGTCTTAAAATAACGAAATGGGTTATACTGCTGACCTGGTATTTGTATTTATCAAATAAATTTGATTCTTTGCTTCAGGAAATTCTTGTGATCACTTCCCAAAAATATCTGCTCCGCAGGAGCAAACCATGAGCCGTCCAGCACCGTCCTACAAAGGGCTGACACGTATTGCCTCGCTGGTTTCCCTGTGTGTGGCGCTGGTTCTGGTCTGCGTAAAAGTCTGGGCATGGGCTGCCACTGGTTCGATTGCCTTGCTGACCTCGGCGGCTGACGGTCTGGTCGATGTGCTTGCGTCGATGGTGACGTTAATCGGTGTGCGTTACGCCATCCGTCCTGCAGACAAAGGCCATCGCTACGGGCACGGCAAAGCCGAAGCCGTTGCCGCCTTTGTTCAGGCCTTGCTGCTGGGTGCGGCGGGGCTGGTGTTGGGCGGTGAATCCATCGGCCGTATCATTAACCCGGAACCACTGGCGCAGCTTGGTCTCGGGATTTGGGTCATCATCGGCAGCTCTCTGGCGGCCACCGGTTTAGTGCTGATGCAAACGTACGTGGTGAAACGCACCGGCTCGACCGCGATTGCCGCTGACCGCGCCCACTACGTGACGGATGTCGCGGTGAATATCGCTGTTCTTCTGGCGCTGATTTTCGAACGCTACTTCGGCTGGACGCGTTCCGACTCCATCGGCGCACTGCTGATTTCCTTCTACATGCTCTGGAACGCCCGCGGTATGGCGGCGGATGCGCTGAAACAACTGCTGGACAGGGAACTGAGTGCCGATGACCGTAAGCGCGTGAAAGCGGCAGTATTAAGTGTCGAAGGTGTACGCGGCGTGCATGACATTCGCACCCGCAACGGCGGCGACCGCGTATTTGTCGAGTTTCACGTTGAGGTTGATGGCGCCCTGACGGTGGATATCGGCCACGATATCGGTGATGCCGCTGAAATGGCGGTAAGCAAACTGTTCAAGTCAGCGGATGTGACCGCGCATCTGGAGCCGGACGGGATTGATGACGACAGACTGGATAATTTATTGCACTAAGGTTTAGGCAATGGGTTGCCATCCAAACTGGCCTTAAGGTCAAGACCGTGGGCGTCGGCCCACACCGACCAGAGACCCGGTAACGCGCGGGCCTCTGGACTCCGCGCTTTTTTCACTGCGCGCTGTCGCGGGTATGACGGACATGTTCTGATGCAATCGTGCGTGGCGCAAATCCAGGTGCTTCGCACTGCCTTCTCTCGGTCTTCGAGCCTCTGGTCTCGAAGCCGCTCCGTTCAGCTGAATTTTGAGCACGCCAATCAACTCATCTAAAAGATAAATCCATTCCGTTTTTGAATTTAAGATCGTGCGGGCGATTCAGAAATCTTGCTGAACGGAGCGGCCTGGAGACCAGAGGCTCCAGGACCGAGAGAAGGAACCGCGCAGCGGCAAGATTTCCAGCCTGTCGGTGCGATACCTGAAACATAGCCAGCGAGCGGAGCGCGCAGTAAAAGAGCCGGAGATCCTTAAGAGGCGCGGCGATAGGCGCCTCTTGAGGCCAGTTTGGGTGGCAACCCAAGGTGTTGACCTTTGGGCCAGTGTGGGCGGCGAGCCCACGACCTTGACCCTAAGGCCAGTTTGGGCGGCAACCCAAGGTGTTGACCTTAAGGCCCGTTTGGATAACAACCCAAGGTTTTAGAATTTTAGGCTTTTGAAAAGCCGCCCAAATGCAGCGGCTATCCTGCATTACTTGATCGCCATGGCATCCCGCATCGTATAGAACAAATCTGTCTGATCTGTCAGACCGACCACATTCCCCGCATGCGGCCCGAACGCGGCTATGCGCAGTTGAGTCCCGGTATGTCCCTGCGAATCATCTTCGGAGTTGCCGTAGCTGATGGTCATCGGCGCGCCGTCTTTGGTGGTCAGCGTCTGCGTCAGGCCCGGTGCTTTGGCGTCGGTTTCGATTATTTGGCTGGAATGCGCGTGGTCGGCGGTGACGATAACCAGTGTGTTGCCGTCCTGACGGGCGAATTCCAGCGCTTTCTGTACGGCCTCATCCAGATCGACCGTTTCACCAAACTGTCCGCATGGGTTGGCGGCGTGATCCTGCTTATCAATTGATGCGCCTTCAACTTGCAGGAAGAAACCGTTCTGATTGGTTTTCAGCAGGTCGATGGCTTTTTCTGTCATCGCCGCCAGCGTCGGGATATCTGCCGTGCGTTGCGGATTGGCTTCACAGGTCACGGCAGGTTTGTCGATATTGCCGTGATAAGTGGCTTTCGGCCCCTGCCAGCGTACCGGCATGTTGCCTTCGGAAAACAAGCCCAGCACCGGTTTCTTCTGGTCTGCCTGCGTGATTGCGCTCAGTTGTTCAGCGTTCTCTACCCAGACATAACCCTGCGCCAGCGCCTGGTCTTTCAGTGATTTCCCCTGGAACTCACCGGCTTTCGCCAGCTGACTGAATGACTTTCTGCCGCCGCCCAGCGTGACATCCGCACGAGCCTGCAACAATTGTTCAGTGATGGAACCGCGTCCGCCGTTTTCCAGGGCGTTGCTGGCGCATTTCTCTGCTGTTTCTTCTGGGCCGTAGCATTTGCGCGAGGTGACATGGGCGATTTGCGCTGCCGGTGTGGCATCCTGCAATTCAGCGGTAGAAACGTTGCCGGTGGCTTTACCCGCCGCTTTGGCAATTTCGAGAATGGTCTGGTGATCTTTACCGTTTACATCCACGCCAATCGCACCGTTATAGCTTTTGACGCCGGTTGTCCAGGCAGTGGCGGAAGCGGCGGAGTCAGTCACATAACTCGGCTTCTGCGTTTTCTTGTCCAGAGAATAATGTGTGTACTGACCAGTCAGCGGCAGGGCATCGATGCCTTTGAAATAGCCGCCTGCACCTTCGGCATAGTTACGCGCAGAAGTAATTTCAGAATCACCCATGCCGTCGCCAATCAGCAAAATGACGTTTTTCACCGTTTTGTCGGACAGCGATGCTTTCAGCGCGGCGGTCTGATCACCGCTCAGGCGGCGTGCGCCACCCGGTTCTGTCAGCACGCCTTTCGCGGCGCGGTCAGTCAGCGTGTCAGTTTCAGCGGCGAGGGAGGCGGCAGAGGCGGAAAGCAGCAGGGCGGCAGTCACTGCACGGGCGATCAGAGATACAGATTGTTGCATTGTCAAAACTCCTTTTTATAAACCGTCGGAAATAAAAAAACACATATAGATATTTTTTGTTACCGGAAGGTTAAGGGAGAGTTGTGACGGTTTAATGACAGGCACCGGGTTGGTGGTGAGACTGGGGGTTAACTTCAACTTCAACTTCAAGGTCAATACCTTGGGTTGCCACCCAAACTGGCCTTAAGGTCAAGGTCGTGGGCATCGGCCCACACCGACCAGAGACCCGGTAACGCGCGGGCCTCTGGACTCCGCGCTTTTTTAACTGCGCGCTGTCGCGGGTATGACGGACATGTTCTGACGCAATCATGAGTGGCGCAAAATGTCATCGCTTCGCGATCCCCGAATTTCAGGTGTCGAGCCTCTGGTCTCGAACCGTTCATTCGGTGCCATTTTTGATCACGCCAATCAACTTTTCTAAAAGATGAAAAACAGTCTGTCTTTGAATTTAAGATCGTGCGGGCGATTCAGAAAGCTTGCTGAATGAGAGGTTGCAGACCATAGGCTGCAATCCCGAAATGAAGGCACCGCAAAGCGGCAAGATTTCCAGCCTGTCGCCGTGCTATCTGAAATATAGCCAGCGAGCGAAGCGCGTGTTGAAAAAAGCGAGGGGAGTTCAGAGGGGAAAAGCCTTTCCCCTCTGGTCGGTTTCGGCGCGAGAGGCCGTGTGATCACCGCAACTGAGAAACCGAAACTTTCTCGGCACAGCTTTCAGTGCAACTGAGCAGCCGCCCTTTGCATCGGCACTATGCAAAAAAAAAGCCCCGAAGATCGGAGCTTTTTCACAAAGACATCAAAGACGCTATCAGTTGACCTGAACCGGCATACCGGAACGCATCTCGATCGCGCGCTGAACCACAGTCTGGTTAACCGCAGGATCCATCGCAACGCTGCTTGCGCTGCCGGTCAGAGTGATTGGCAGCGGTTGCTGGGAATCAAACTCTTCCTGGTTAGAGGACAGCGGGTTGTGGATCTCAATGTAACGTTTGCCGTCTGGCTCAATGGTGGCTTTCACCGGTTCGTTGATGAACTGAACGCGAGTACCTTGCGGCACGTTGTCGTACAACCATTTGATGTCAGCATCACGCAGACGCACACAACCGTGGCTCACGCGCAGACCAATACCGAAGTTGGCGTTGGTGCCGTGAACGGCATACAGACGACCCACGTACAGCGCGTACAGGCCCATCGGGTTGTCCGGACCAGCAGGGAAGACGGCTGGCAGGAATTCGCCACGTGCAGCATATTCTTCATGCATTTTCGCGGTTGGCGTCCAGGTCGGGCCGGCTTTTTTACGCTGAACGGTCGTTACCCAGTTCATCGGGGTGTCTTTGCCCAGCTCACCGATACCGATTGGCAGAACTACTACGGTGTTGGTGCCTTTCGGGTAGTAATACAAACGCATTTCAGCACTGTTGATCACGATGCCATCGTGCGGAGTATCCGGCAGGATCAGTTGCTGAGGAATGGTCAGCACGGTGCCAGGAGTTGGCAGGAACGGGTCAACGCCAGGGTTGGCTTCGAGCATGTTGCTCAAACCCATCTGGTATTGCGCTGCGAAATGTTCCAGTGGCAGGCTGCTGCCCTGAGGAACAGTGACTGTGATGTTTTCACCGACCAGACGACCGTTATTGGCCGGAAGAGGGTAGACCACAGCAAAAGACGCCTGGCTATATGCAGCAACTGCCAAAACCAGGGTAAGGATTGCGCGAATGCTCATTTTCATATTTTCGTTGGTCGTTAATGCCACACTGGCAGTTGTTGTCAGGATGTTAATTCCCCCCGACGCAGTCTAAACCGGCCGGAAAGATAGTGTACTTGCACATAGCACTTGAAAGGGACTCAGTATGTGTAACGAATCGCATTTCAGGGCCGCTAATTATAAGGATTTATTTCAAACAGGCCAAAGCTTTCTCACCATGTTAGAAAAGTTCCCTCAGCTAAACGCATTTTTTGATGCAGGCTCCACATTTATTTACATTCGTCTGCTCATTTACGGCAAAACGGCACCATGATCAGGGCCGCCAGGAACATCCAGGCCATCACCTGAAAAATATCGTTAAAGGCCAGGGTAAGAGACTGCGCGGCCACTTTGGAACCGAACAAACCTTTCGCCATCAGTAAGGCCTGCGCGGTGTCGGGCGTGAGATGACCGATCCTTTGCGCCAGCGAGCCAATCACTTCCTGCGCGCTGTCGCTATATTGTCCGAGACTTTCACCGAAACGCGCAACATGTACCCGTGTCCAGTCCTGCAACCAGGTATTCACGGTAGCAATACCAATCGCGCCACCCAGATTGCGCATCAGGTTAAACAACCCGGACGCATAACGCAGTTCCGGCCCCTGAAACGCGGTCAGCGCCATGTTCACGCTCGGTACGATACACAACATGATAAATAATCCCCGCACGACCTGCGGCCAGAAAAACTGTTCCGATCCCCAGAATGTGGTGACAGCCGTGGTCAGCCACAGACTCAGTGCGAAACCGGATAATCCCACGGCGATCAGCAACCGGCGGTCAACGCGGTTGATTAATCTGGCGGCAATAATCGTGCTGAAAAACTGCCCGACGCCGACCACAAACACCGTCGTCCCGATTTCCAGGCTGTTGAAATCGCGGATGCGGCCAAGGAACACCGGCGTCAGATAGGTAGAGGCATACAGCCCGAATCCGACCACCAGATTGAACAGACAGGCGAAGGTGAACGTTGGGTCGCGAAAAGGCGTCAGGCGCACGATCGGGTTTTTGGAATAAAAGGAGCGTTCGAGGAACAGGACAAAAGCCACCAGCGAGAACCAGGCTGATATCTGGATCTGTGGATCGCTGAACCAGTTCTTGCGCGGACCTTCTTCCAGCACGTATTCCAGACAGCCAAGGGCTATCGCCATCGACAATAAATGCACCCAGTCAATGCGTTTAAGCATCGAATAATCAGCCTTATCAACATGAATGAACAGTACCGCACCGGTCGCCACCAGAATGCCGGGCAGGATGTTGATGAAGAAAATCCACCGCCAGTCGAGTAACTGCGTGACCACGCCGCCGACCGTCGGCCCGAGCGTCGGCGCCAGCACGCTGACCATGCCAAGGATCGCCGGGATCAGTGCCTGCTGTTTACCCTGAAACATGGCAAAACCGGTGGCGAAAACAGTCGGTACCATCGCGCCGCCGGTAAAGCCCTGCAAAGCGCGGAAGAAGATCATCGATTCAATATTCCACGACAATCCGCAACCGATACTGCTGAGCGTGAACAAGGCGGCAGAGGCACTGAACAGCCAGCGGGTGGAAAGGGCCTGCGTCAGAAACGCTGAGAAAGGGATCATCACCAGTTCGGCGATCAGGTAGGACGTTTGTACCCAGCTGATTTCATCGGGTCCGGCAGACAGCCCGGCCTGCACATCGTTTAACGAGGCGGCGACGATCTGAATGTCGATCAGTGCCAGGAACATGCCGAACGCCATAATACTGAAAATCAGAAACTTGCGTGAGGTCGGATAATCCGCAGGCGAGAGCGTTGCGGATGGCGTCAGGGGGGCAGACATTTTTGTGAGTTCCCGGAGCTTGTTTGTATGATGAGTATCATATTAATATGATGACCATCATGCAATGAGTGAGAATAAAAATGAGTGAAACCACAGCAGGTGAAGGGATCGCGGTTCCGGCAAAAAAATCCGGTAAACGTTCAAAGCGGATCTTTGTGGTCAGCGGCATTGCACTGGCTGTTGCCCTTGGCGGTGCTGCCTGGTTGCTGGCCGCGCCTGCATCGGAATCAACCGACGATGCCTATCTGACGGCTGATGCGACCACCGTCGCGCCAAAAGTGAAGGGGTTTGTGGCAAAGGTACTGGTGCGGCACAACCAGCAGGTTCATGCAGGGGATAAACTGGTCCTGATCGACAGCGAGGAATTTACAGCACGCCTGAATGCGGCACGCGGCGATCTCGAAGATGCGCGGGCGCAGGTCGCCCAACAGCAGGCGGCGTTACTCAGCCAGCAGGCGCAGGAACAGCTTGCACTGACTCAGATTGACGCGGCACGCACGGCAATCCGTTCCTCCCGTGCCGAGCAGCAGCATGCCGAAGCCGAACAGCAGCGTTATCAGTCGCTGGCGGTCAGCGGCGCGACGTCACGTAATGATGCCGACCGCTATAAAACCACCGCCGTGACCGCTGAACAGACCTCGGCACACGCCGCTGCCATGCTGGATGTGGCGCAAAATCAGGCGGCAGTCACACATGCAAAACGCGCTGAAATTGAAGCCGCGCTGGCGCTGGCGAATGCGGCAGTCGTGAAAGCGCAGGCGGCGGAAGATCTGGCGCAACAGGATCTCAATCACACCACGATTTTTGCAGCCGTGGATGGCGTGGCGGGAAATCGTCAGGTGCAGGTGGGCGATTATGTCACGCCCGGTCAGCGGCTGATGACGCTGGTGCCGGAGCAGGGGATTTATGTGACGGCCAATTTCAAAGAGACGCAGACCGGCAGAATGCAACCGGGACAACGGGCGGATGTCCATGTCGATGCGCTGCCGGGTGTGACGTTTCGCGGTGAAGTCGACAGCCTCGCGCCAGGTTCCGGTTCGACATTTGCGCTGCTGCCGTTTGAGCCGGGCACCGGTAACTTCACCAAAATTGTTCAACGGGTGCCGGTGCGTATTCGTCTCGATGCCGGTCAGCCGGATTTAGCGGCGCTGCGTCCGGGATTATCGGTGGATGCCCGCGTTTCGTTAACCGATGCGGTCAGGTAAACTATGACGGCAATTTTCTGATGATCAGAGCCTGACTATGCGCTATGAAAGTGAACATAAACCTAAAATCCGCGAGCGGATTGTGAAAGAAGCGGCGAAAGCTATCCGCGCCAAAGGGCCGTTGCAGGTCAGCGTGGCTGGCGTGATGAGTAAAGCCGGGCTGACGCACGGCGGGTTCTATGCGCACTTTGCCTCGAAAGATGCCCTGATCGAAGCAGCTATCGCACAGATGTTTAATCAGGTGATGGCGCGCTGGGATAAAGATAATCAGGGGCTGACCGCACAGCAGCAACTGGCGGGGTATATCGATTTCTATCTGTCGCCATGGCACCGTGATAACCGTGCGCAGGGCTGCCCGGTTTCAGCGCTGGCCTCGGAAACACCCCGTATGCCGGCAGCTTGCCAGGCGGAGTTTGCGCGGGGAATCGAACGGATCCGCGGGATGATTTTACGTCAGCTGACAGAGATGGGCGTTGGTGATCCAAAAACCACGGCGATTTCTGTCAGTGCAGAACTGATGGGCAGCTTGTCGCTGGCACGTTGCGAACCGGATCGTGAAGCTTCGGATGCGTTGCTGGAAAATGCGCGGAAGACGGTGAAAGCGCGGCTGAATTTGCCGGAAGAATAAACTCTCAGAATCGCTCCCTCCCCTGCGATGGGGAGGGTTGGGGTGGGGTATTAAGTTCTAAATCAAAAAGTTAAGGTTTTCTTAAACAAGGTGTTAGCCCTTAAAACCCCCTCCCAGCCTCCCCCTTCGCAGGGGGAGGAGCTGAAAAAATCTATCAGAAATCATAACCTACTGTAGCAACCACAGTACGTTCCTGACCCCAGTAGCAATAGCTGGTGCCGTAACAGGCCGCGACATATTTCTTGTCGAACAGGTTGTTGGCATTCAGCTGCACATACGCGCCTTTCAGCTGCGGATTAAACTGCACCAGATTCATACGCAGGGACGCATCAACCAGCGTGGCGGAAGGCATGTGACGGGTGTTTTCGTTATCCGCCCATTGTGTGCCGATGTAGCGCACGCCCGCACCCATATCCACACCAATCGGCGTGTTGTACTGACCCCAGATGGACGCCATTTGTTTTGGCGTCACATACGGCGTGTTGCCGTTGTTTTCGGCGGCATCACGGATACGCACTTTGTTATAGGTATAACCGGCCATCACGTTGAAGCGTTCGGTAACCTGCTTCTTGGCTTCCAGCTCCAGACCCTGTGAACGGATTTTCCCTGCCGGCTCGTAATAGCTGCCGACCACCACGCGGTTACCCACGTCTTTTTGCGTCAGATCATACAACGCCGCGCTGTACATATCGGACGTGCCGACCGGCTGGTATTTGATACCGGCTTCGTATTGTTCGCTCTGCATCGGTTTCAGCAGGGTGCCATCAGCACCCGGCAGGGCAGATGGGGTCATCGCCTGACTGTAGCTGACGTACGGAGAAATCCCGCTGTCGAAGGCGTACAGCAGGGAAGCGCGGCTGCTGAAGTGTTCATCTTTACGTTCGCTGTTACTCTGCGTGCCGTAAATGCTTTCGTAGCTGCGGCTGGACGTTTTCAGCGTGTCGTAACGGCCTGACAGGGTCAGATACCACTTGTTCCAGCTCATTTCATCTTGCAGATAAGTGCCCATCTGCTCATAACGGTTTTTACCGCGTGAATGGCTGTAATAATCCAGTGCATCGCCGCCCACACCGGTGTACGGGTTAAGTGGCTCAGCGGTGGCACCATCAGATTTCACGTCGTTGACAAAGTGGGAATAATCAAAGCCCAGAACCACTTTATGTGCCAGTTCGCCAGTGGCGAAATCGGCTTCCAGCTGGTTGTCGATAGCAAACGTATCCAGAGACGATTTCTCACCGGAATAGTAGCGATTCATCAGCGTACGGTCTGCGTTCCAGCCAGCCTGATACACCTGATCCAGTTCGGTATTGGAATGGGTGTAGTTGGCGTTCTGGCGGAATGACCATATGTCGTTAAACGCGTGCTGGAATTCGTAGCTGTAGATCTGCTCCCAGCGTTTGAACTGGTTGCGGGTGGTTTCGCCATCGAAGAAACCACGGCTCAGTTTCTGACCGTACAGGCTGCCGTCGGCAGGCACTGCGGCGTGATAACCGCCGGACGGATCTTTTTGCAGATAAGCCCGCAGTAACAGGGAGGTGTTTTCATCCGGCGTCCACAGTAATTGCGGAGAAATCGCGTAACGCTCTTCACGCTGGTGATCGTACTGCGTGTCACTGCTGCGGGTCATACCGGTCAGGCGGAATGCCAGCTGATCGTTGATCGCGTTAGTGTAATCGAACGCGCCGCCTTTGGTGTTTTGTGTACCACCGGAAAGCTGGAAGTGACCTTCTTCAGCAAACTGCGGGCGCTTGGTGGTTTCCATCACCACACCGCCGGGAATGCTCTGGCCGTAAAGCGCAGAAGACGGGCCTTTCACCACATCAATACGTTCGAGGAACCACGGATCAACCTGAATGGAGTTATAAGTTGCGCCATCGCTGAGAATACGCAGGCCATCAAGGAAGGTGTTGTTGACGTCACCGCCGTGGAAACCGCGCAGGGAAATTGTGTCATAACGCGTTGCGCCACCGGCAAAGTTGGTGAAGACGCCGGGCGTATAGTTCAGTGCAGCGTTCACCGTGGTGGCGTTCTGGTCCGTCATTTGCTGACGGGTCACGACAGACACGGCCTGACCGGTAGTGATCAGCGGCTGATCCGTTTTGGTCGCGCTTTTACTGGTTTTTGCACTGTAACCCTGCGTCGGGGCATCTGCGGTATCAGCAGGTGCGGCTTTGACAACCACCGTATCTTCGGCAGCCATTGATGCAGCCGGAACGGCCAGCGCCATGGCGCACATAAGCACCGAGCGTTTGAGGGGAAAAGCCAACAACATATTCATATTCCCTATAAATAACCTGATAAATCATCAGGTGATTAATTGATGCGTGTGAAATAGACCCAAAAAGCCAACAGGGTTCCGCGCGAAAGACGTGGTGCAATAACGCGGTATGGCTTAACGAAAACGAGACGAATGTTAAACTTAATGATAATTGTTATCATTATTATTTTACAAATTCACGGGGGGTTTCTTCTAAAAGTGTGAACTGGCGCAGGTTTATCATGATGAAAAGCAGGGTCTTTTTGATTGTTTTACGAACAACCTTACTCAGGCAATGGATATCGGATGTGCCTGCCGAATCGCCAAATGTGAAGGATTCCCTTGAAAACGCAGACAAAACCGCAGTTACGGATTAGCTTTAAGAGTGAGTTTTTTAAAATCGAAGAAGTTCACGACCGAGATCGGGAAATAATGCAGTGAGAGACGGCGCGGTGGTCGATCCCCGTAGCGACGACGCCCGTGTACAAGGCGTTCGCCGCTATATTGAGATGATTGAGCAGGAACCCCGCTTATCTGCCACCGCGCTGCAAACCGTCGGCAGCAAAGGCTGGGACGGTTTTGTGCTGGCGAGGGTAGTCAGCTAAACGCAGGCGTTAACGTGCCAGACCAAAGCCAATGTCAAACAGCGGGTTTTCGCTGTCATGCGGCATATCCGACTGTTGTTTAAGCACGGCTTCCATCGATGACGGCAGCTCGAACGGCAGTTTGCCGGTATAAGCTTCGCTGCTGGTCAGACGGCTAAACAGCACCGCATCGCTGACGCCGAAATTACCGATCACCGCTTTTGCTTTGTCATTCACGTTGGTCAGAATGGCAGGGCGGTCGAGGTACACCGTGACCACCGTGGGTACCGCTTTGCTGGCTTTTACGATGGCCTGATAATCGGCATTGTCATCGGTAAAGGCCAGTGAACCTTCATGGTGGCGCTTGCCGAAGAACCACTGTTTATGCGGTTGTTCATAAGGTGCATGAGCGCGGATCAGCGCGACATCAGCTTTTTCCAGCGCATTCACCACTGTGAAACCTGCGGCCTGTGCGGCTTTCGGTTCGATACCATACAGCCACACTTTTTTGCCTTTTTTCAGCGGTAACAGGTCACCGGTATTTTGCAGTAAAACAAGGGAGTGACGTTGCGCCGCATCGGCTTCTTTCTGCCAGTCTGCGCGTCCGACGGTTTTTACCGCTTTCTGAGGATCCACAAACGGATTTTCAAACAGTCCTGTGCGGAATTTTTGCTCAAGGATGCGCACCACGGATTCATCCAGCCGCTGCTGTGTCAGCTGGTTTTCGTTGACCGCATTCACCAGGAGTTGGGAGTCAGTCACGCCGCCAAACTGATCCACACCGGCCTTCACCGCTTTGACGAAACGCTGCTGTGGCGTCAGGTTTTCAACGCCCCAGGACATACCGCCGGGGACCGGTTCTTTGCCTTCCGGCGAACCGTTCAGGCATTCGTCTTCGCAGTTGCTGGTGATCAACCAGTCGCTGAGGATCACCCCTTTGAAACCATACTGACCGCGCAGGATATCCGTCAGTAACTGATGGCTGAATCCGGCACCGACCTGTTCAAGCGGTTTGCCTTCAAAGGATGCATTTTTCAAAATGGAATAGGTGGGCATGACGCTGGCGACATTGGCTTCGAAAGCGCCGGTAAACGGATAGATGTGCTCTTTGAGATTATTGCCCGGAAACACGGCATTCTTGCCGTAGACGTTGTGGCTGTCGTAGCCGTTCTCCGCCGCACCGTACCCGACCCAGTGCTTCACCACCGAAATCACGCTGCCCTGATTCAGGCCATCGCCGCCATTTTGCATCCCTTCGATGTAGCCGCGCACCATGTTATGCACCCGCGCCGGGTCTTCACCGAAAGTGCCACTGATCCGCGCCCAGCGCGGTTCTGTTGCCAGATCGGCCTGCGGAGAAAGTGCCTCGCGAATGCCGACGGCCAGATATTCCTGACGGACGATATCGGCGTAGCGGCGGGTGAGTTTTTCATTGCCAATTGCTGCCAGCCCTAAGGTTTCAGGCCACTGTGTGAATTTGCCGGAAGCCGTGCTCGCGCCAGTCAGATATTCAAACGAGTTACGTGGATCACTGCTGATGGTGACCGGAATACCGAGTCGTGATTTTTCAGCAATCTGCTGCAGTTTATTGTTTTCTTCTGCCATCACCGCAGGATCTTCCGCTGACAACCGGGTGATCAGACTGTTGACCTTGGCGCCGGAAATCATCTTTTCCGCCGCCGCCATATCATAGTGAGTCCCGGCGCCGATCGGACTGTTGGCCGTTGGCGCGGAGCCGTGCATCATCACCCCGGCTTTTTCCTCCAGCGTCATACGTTTTACCAGATCCGCCGCGCGTTCTTCCGGCGTCAGTCGCCAGTCCTCATAAGGTTCGAGTTTGCCGGAGTGATTGAGATCTTTAAATTGCAGGCCATCAACGGTCAGCAATGTCACTTCCCGCTGACTCAGTTCGGGCTGATCGGTATCAGCAAAAGCAGCCGGTATGGAAAACAGAAGGGCAGAAACAGCCAGGTTCAGAGGTTTGATTTTCATCATCATCCTTAATTATTTTGTGTCTATAAAGAATTGATAAATATAGAAACTTAATGCTTAAGGAATAACCTATTTACCTGACTGATATTGCGATCAGGTTCTCAAATGCTATCAGCCAAGCACCATTCCCAGTACCGCGCCGACTGCCAGTACCCATAACGGGTGGATCCGCTTATTAAGCGCCAGCAGGGTACACAGGGCGATCACACCCGCAAGTGACAGCGTGGTGGCTGAAGCTTTGGCGATCAACAGTCCGCTCGACACCACCAGCCCGACGGTGACCGGCACCAGTCCGCGCTGAATAACCTGACGCCACGGGCGGTCTTTATAACGCTTCCAGCCCCCCATCACGATCAGGGTCACCACAGAAGACGGACCAAATTTTGCCAGCGAAGACACCAGCAGACCGGACCACCCCGCAACCTGCCAGCCAATCAGCGGCACGATCATCATATTCGGTCCGGGAGCGGCTTGCGCCAGCGCGAACAACGCACTGAATTCCTGCGCGCTCATCCAGTGATGCACCTGCACCACGGCACGTTGCATCTCCGGCAGAATGGTATTACCGCCGCCAAAGGCCAGCAGTGAGAGTTCGGTAAACAGCAGGGCGAGTGAGAGTAAAACGGCCATCAGAATTTACTCCTGGCGCAGATGAAAATACTGACCGGAGCCAGCACCAGCATCACCGGCAGCATCGGGATGCGAAATCCTGCGATGGCAATGACGCCTGCGGCGACCAGCGCCAGTTGCAGCCATTTTCCCCGCAAAGGTGCCAGCATCTTGAGGCCGGTCGAGAGCAGTAAACCGGCCGCCGCTGCCGCCATCCCCGCAAACAAATGTTCCACCAGCGGTTCATTCTGATAACGCGCATACACCAGTCCCAGCAGCACTACGCAAATCGTTGGTGCCAGGATCAGGCCGAGAATGGCGGAAAGCGCACCGCGCAGCCCGCGAAACTCCATTCCCAGCGCGACGGATAAATTAATGATATTGCCGCCCGGTAAAAACTGACACAGACCCAGCAGTTCGGTGAACTGATCGCCGGTCAGCCAGCGGCGTTTATCCACCAGCATGTGCCGCGCCATCGGCAGCACGCCGCCGAAACCGGTCAGGCCAAGAATGAAAAAGCCTTTAAACAGTTGTCCGCAATCAGGTTGCGGCGCGGTCCCATCTTCTGTATCCAGCATTAATTTATCCTGCGTTTGTGCCGACATTTTCACTCTCTCCCTCAAATGTAATTCAAAGCCGCCAGAGGCGTAAATTCTGTTAAGGATCATGCGCGTGGATGTGCCATGATGTCTAATGCCTTTAATAATGATAAAAGATACCCTGAGGGTATGGATATGATTGAACTGAAACGTCTGAATGCGTTCGTCACTGTGGTGGAAGCGGGCAGCATTACCCGCGCCGCAGAACTGCTGTTTATCCAGCAACCGCCGCTGACACGCCTGCTACAGGGGCTGGAACAGGAGTTTGGCGTGCCTTTGTTACAACGTTTGCCGCGCGGGGTGATCCCGACCGAAGCGGGCGAGGTGTTATTGCAGGAAGCCCGTGCGGTGCTGGCGAGGGCCGCTCAGCTCAGCGCCGCGATGCATCGTGCCGCACAGGGAGAACAAGGGCGCGTGCGCATCGGTTTCACCAGCTCGGCCGCGCTGCATACCTTTGTGCCCGCGCTGTTGCGCCGCTACCGGGAAATCTATCCGGCGGTCAGCACGCAGCTGGAGGAAAGCGGCAGCGGTGAGTTACTGGCGTCTGTGGTGGCGGGCGAGCTGGATGTCGCATTTGTGCGTATGCGGGTCAAAGATATGCCCGAATTAGAAATGGAAAAAGTGCTGGAAGAACCGATGTGGGTGGCGGTTCCGGCCGGACACAAACTGGCATCGCGGACTTCTGCCAGGCCGCTCAAACTCGAAGAACTGAGCAACGAGCCTTTTGTGTTGTACCGTCGTCGTGCCGGGCAGGGATTGTATGACGCCATACTGGCAGCGTATGTCCGTGCCGGTTTTAGCCCGCACATCGTGCAGGAAGCGCCGCGGTTAACATCGTGCCTGAGTCTGGTCGGCGCGGGACTGGGGATCTCGATTGTGCCTGAATCCATGACCCGCCTCGGCGGCGATGGCGTGGTATTTCTGCCACTGGATGCCGCCACGCAACTCAGTGCGCCGCTGTATCTCGCGCGGCGGGAGGACAGCCATTCATCGGCTATAATCAATACGTTTTGTGCGCTGGTGAAATCGCAATTAACGGTGCAGTGATTATCTGCGCATTAAAGATGTTGCTCAGAAATATGTTTCTGGGTGGATTCCAGCGTAATGCCGTCAGATTCGATGGCACTGAGCAGCGAATCCAGCAGGCCGGGGAAGCGGGCGTCCAGATCTTCGCGGCGCAGTGAAAGCAAATTGGCGCGGCCATCCGGGCGCTGCCAGATCACGCCGCTGTCCCGCAATACGCGCCAGTGGTGAGTCAGTGTCGATTTCGACAGTCCCTGCAATAAGGTTCCGCAAGGATGCTCGCCGCCTTTTGCCAGCGTGCGCACCACGGCCAGACGTAGCGGATTGCCCAGCGCAGTCAGAACATTTTCGAGGCGGATCTGCCCGCGCTCAGGGTGGTTGGCTATCATCGGACTATCCTCTTAAAGTACAAAAATCAACGGCCGCGCAATATAGCCTATCCCTCTGCTGCTGTACAACGCGATGGCCTCTCACCAATTTCATCGATAGAATAAAATTATTGTACGAATATACACGTACAATTGTAATATACTCTCCGCATTAAGAAGTTTAGTACTCATTACTTTGTGACGGGACGTGATAACCACTCTCCGCCAACTTAGCCATCAACCAGTAAGGACGTTATATGGCTCGCAAAACGCCAATCGAGCGCTACCGCAATATCGGTATCTCAGCACACATCGACGCAGGTAAAACCACCACCACCGAGCGTATTCTTTTCTATACCGGCATGAATCATAAGCTGGGAGAAGTGCATGACGGCGGTGCGACCACAGACTGGATGGCTCAGGAACAGGAGCGCGGCATTACCATTACGTCCGCTGCTGTCACCTGTTTCTGGCGCGGGATGGATCACTCATTCGATGAGCATCGCATTAATATTATCGACACTCCGGGGCACGTGGATTTCACCATTGAAGTGGAACGTTCCATGCGCGTACTCGACGGTGCGGTAATGGTGTACGACGCCGTCGGCGGTGTGCAGCCACAGTCTGAAACCGTCTGGCGTCAGGCCAATAAATACAAAGTGCCGCGTCTGGCTTTCGTTAACAAAATGGACCGTCAGGGCGCAGATTTCTTCCGTGTTCGCCAGATGATGGTGGATCGCCTGAAAGCCAATCCGGTGCCGATTGTCATTCCGATCGGTAAAGAAGAGCATTTTACCGGCGTGGTGGATTTGCGCAAAATGCGCGCCATTTTGTGGGACGACGCGACACAAGGGATGACCTTTACCTATGAAGCGATCCCGGCAGAACTTCAGGCGCTGGCGGAAGAATGGCGAGAAAAAATGGTGTCGGCCGCTGCTGAAGCCAACGACGCGCTGATGGATAAATATCTCGAAGAAGGCACGCTGACCGAAGATGAAATTACCGAAGGTCTGCGTCTGCGCACCATCGCCGGTGAAATCCAGCCGATGCTGTGTGGCAGTGCGTTCAAGAATAAAGGCGTACAGCGCATGCTTGATGCCGTGATCGAACTGATGCCGTCTCCGCTGGATATTCCACCGGTAGCGGGCACTGACGAAGACGGTAACGAAGTGTTCCGTCATTCCGATGACAACGAGAAGTTCTCGGCGCTGGCGTTCAAACTGATGACTGACCCGTATGTCGGCCAGCTGACGTTTGTCCGTGTTTATTCCGGCGTGCTGAAAAAAGGCGACAGCGTGTATAACCCGGTGCGCGGCAAGAAAGAGCGTATCGGGCGTATTGTGCAGATGCACGCGAATGACCGTATCGAAATTGATGAAATCCGTGCCGGTGATATCGCTGCCTGTGTCGGGCTGAAAGATGTGACGACCGGTGAAACGCTGTGCGATCCGACCGACATCATTACGCTGGTACGCATGGAGTTCCCGGATCCGGTGATTTCGCAGGCTATCGAGCCGAAGACTAAAGCCGACCAGGAAAAAATGGGGATCGCGTTGTCACGGCTGGCATCAGAGGATCCGTCATTCCGCATCCGTACCGACGAGGAATCCGGCCAGACAATTATTTCCGGGATGGGCGAATTGCATCTGGAAATCATTGTCGACCGCATGAAACGTGAGTTCGGTGTGGAAGCCAACATCGGTAAACCGCAGGTAACGTACCGTGAAACGGTGCGCAAAACGGTGAAAGATGTGGAAGGGAAATTTGTACGTCAGTCCGGCGGTAAAGGGCAGTACGGCCACGTGGTCTTCACGCTCGAACCGTTGCCAGCAGGCACTGGCTTTGAGTTTGTCGATGCTACAAAAGGTGGCGTAGTGCCGCGCGACTATATCCCTGCGGTAGAGAAAGGGGTCACGGAGGCGCTGAACAACGGCATTCTGGCCGGTTATCCGGTGGTCGATGCGAAAGTGACACTGACCTTCGGGTCATACCACGAGGTCGATTCCTCGGAAATGGCGTTCAAAATGGCGGCGATCTTTGGTTTCAAAGAAGCGGCTAAACGTGCGGATCCGGTGATCCTCGAGCCGATGATGAAAGTCGAAGTGGAAACGCCGGAGGAGTACGCCGGTGGCGTGATGGGCGATTTGTCCTCGCGTCGCGGTACAGTGCAGGGCATGGAAGAGATCGCGGGCGGCGGCGGTAAAATTATTAAAGCCGAAGTGCCGCTTTCCGAAATGTTTGGCTACTCCACCTTTTTGCGGTCGATGTCGCAAGGTCGTGCAACCTACAGCATGGAGTTCAATCACTATGCCGAGGCACCGCGCAATGTCGCTGAAAACATTATTGCGTCGCGTGGTAAATAAGCAATACCGGCGTAATCTCCGCCATTGACAAAACGGTCCGCAAGGGCCGTTTTTTTTGGTCGTAGAAAAGGATTTAATAGTTTATGACTTCATTGTGTGACACTCTAATGCGCATCTCAGGTGTGTATGAGGAGGGTGTTATGTCATCAGTAACGGGAAATAAAAAACGAACGAATGTCACGCTGAGTGCCGATTTACTAGAACAGGCCAAAGTGTTCGGCATTAATCTTTCAGCAACGTTTGATAAAGCGTTAGGAGAAGCGGTGAAAGAGAAGCAAAGGAAACTTTTCTTAGAGGAAAATCAGCAAGCAATGGATTCCTGCAACGCCTTTACTGAAAAGGCAGGACTCTTCTCTCAGGGACGTGGAGTGTTGTAATGGCGCAATTTGATGTGTACGAAAATCAGGGAGAGGGTAAAAATCTTTATCCCTATTTTATGGATATTCAGAATCCCTTATTTGAAAGACTTAATGAGCGGATCGTTGTGCCGCTAACTGCACTTAGCAACCTGAAACCCATCAGGCATCTTCATCCCCTTATCAGGATCCAAAATCATCAATACGTGCTTATGACTAATCTCCTGACCAGCGTAAGTGCGACGCAATTACGTCATGAACCGGTGTTAAATGCAGATATTCATCGGGCGGATGTTGTTGCAGCGCTGGACTTACTGGTGATGGGAATTTAAGGCGCAGAATTCTGCGCCTTATTTTACGCGGTTATCTAGCTGACCAGCTTACTGACGATGGTCGCCACGTGTTTGCCCTGGTGCACGGCAATGCGCAGTTCTTCTGCGCTTGGCTGACGTGAGCCATCGCCACCAGCGATAGTGGTGGCGCCATAAGGTGTGCCGCCGCGGACCTGTGAAATATCGAACAATTCAGGCGTGGTGTAACCGATGGGAACGATGATCATGCCGTGATGGGCGAGGGTGGTCCAGGTGGAGGTGATGGTCATTTCCTGACCGCCTCCGGTACCGGTGGAGCTGAATACGCTGGCGACTTTACCGGCCAGTGCGCCTTTGGCCCACAGGCCGCCGGTCTGGTCGAGGAAAGTACGCATCTGGCCGGTCATGTTACCAAAGCGGGTAGGTGTACCGAAAATGATGGCATCGTAATCGCCAAGTTCTGCGGGAGATGCGACTTCTGCCGTCTGACCAGTTTTGCCACCGGCAGCCTTAAAGGCTTCTTCAGGCATCGTTTCTGGGACGCGTTTTATCGTGACTTCAACCCCGGGAACGCTGCGTGCGCCTTCGGCAACGCTCTGCGCCATCGTTTCAATATGACCATACATGGAATGATAGAGAACCAGTACTTTTGCCATTTTTAACTCCTGTTGAGGTGATGTTTTTTCCGTATCACGCGCTGGTTTAGAGCCGGTAATACGGGCGAAAAATTCGCTTAAAAATCCCACATTGACTCCTGCGCCTGCACGGCGGTTGTCATGAGCAAGAGTGTTCATCGTCCGCGCATAAGACGTGAGTTACAAACGCAAATTTTTGAACAGGCTCATCAATTAATTAGGGCAAAGGTGCAGAGAAGGTGGGTTTCGCACCTCTATATACTAGAACAGAAGTGCGGGAGTGGCGGGAGAGAAGGGGGAGATATAAAACGTAGTCAGAGTGCATTATTCTCTTTCTTTTTCCCAACTGACCAGAATTGAGACTTCATCGGGTTGCGCGATGAATTTACTGAGAGTGGCGGTATGACCGTCTTTCATCATGACCGATACGGCAACGCCAGTAATGCCGTGATCCAGCGGGGTTTCTTCAACGCGCTGAAGCATTTTCAGACAGGTAAATTGCTGCTCCGGTGGCAGATGTTTGAACTGATCGGTGTGGCGTTTCTTCATATCGGCATCCTTCCGTAAATTTGGCCGTCACGCATCAAAACCAGCTTATGGGTGCGCTTGTAATAAATCGCTGTGAAAACACCTTTGCGATAGACCTGAGCATCCGCGTTATCTTCATCAAGGTATGCTGCAGTCCCTTCGATATATCCCTGCTTGTCAGCGGGAAAGATTTTGACATCAATCCCTTTAATGCGGGCGTGAACGACTTTTTTGGTTGCCTGTGCATACTGCTTCGCCGAGTTTTCCATCGCCTGCTTCAGCGCCACGCTCTGAATAGACGTCTGACGATTTTGCTCTGCCATGTAACACGTATCTTTTGAAACGCCTTGTGACTGACAGTCCGCCATTCTGGAGGCCTGAGTGGAGCAGCCTGCAAGGACGGTCAGCGCAGCAATGACTAAAAGTTTTTTCATTTTGATTTACCCGTATTGGAAAGATGGGGGACGAGTCCCCCCTGAATTTTTACCAGCCAACACTCACGCCAGCGCCGTAACCGAAGTTACTTTGTGAATCGTCTGAAACTGACATTTTCACGATGGTAGCGCGGCTTGCATGGAATGATGCACCGACGGAAATTGCATTCTGTGAATCGTAGCCACCGACACCGGCACCGACCGCGAATTGCTGAGATTCCTGCACCTGAGGAATGTTGGCCTGTGCCATGGCAGAAGCAGAACCTGCGGCGGCTTCTTTCTTATTGCCATCAACCTCAGATTTCAGGTCGTTGAATTTCTTGTTGGTATAGTCATTTGCCTGCCCCAGGGTTTGTGCATCTGCCACCGCTCGGCTGTGAGATTCAGCCAGGACTTCTGCGTGATTTTGTTCTGACTCAGCATTGAGGGCAGTGATCTGTTGATCGTAATAGGCGGAGCGTACCACTTGTTTGACTACGGACTGTTGCTTTGAAACGGAAGCCTGTTCCGCCGGATTCTGTTTCAAGTGTTCGTCATCCGAAGCATTTTTAGAAGGCGTAGTGTTGACCGGAACACCGGTCGGGTCGTTATGCTGATAGGCCGCCACTTCTTCTGCGTGCTGCTGCAAGGCCGTCCGCTCCGCCGCGAGTGACTGGCCAGTATTGTGATTACCGTCGAGGTGCGTTGCTTCACCAGTCTGATGCGTCGGATTACCGGTCGGGTCGTTATGCTGATAGGCCGCCACTTCTTCTGCGTGCTGCTGCAAGGCCGTCCGCTGCGCCGCGAGTGACTGGCCAGTATTGTGATTACCATCGAGGTGCGTT